>CALGTT010000297.1 GCA_937901485.1 uncultured Ruminococcus sp. | reverse complement strand
TTGCCGTAGCCGGAGATTGCAATACGCTTGCCTTCGATGGTATCATTCTCGTGCTTCAGGACTTCCTGCAGGTAGTAAACAGCACCGTAGCCGGTAGCCTCAGGACGGATCAGAGAACCGCCGTACTGCAGGCCCTTACCTGTCAGAACGCCTGTGAACTCATTTGCCAATCTCTTGTACTGACCGAACATGTAGCCGATCTCACGCGCACCTACGCCGATATCGCCAGCCGGTACATCGAGGTTCGGGCCAATGTGACGGAACAGCTCTGTCATGAAGCTCTGGCAGAAACGCATTACTTCTGCATCGGACTTGCCCTGCGGATCGAAGTCGGAACCGCCCTTGCCGCCGCCCATGGGCAGGGATGTCAGGGAGTTCTTGAAAATCTGCTCAAAGCCGAGGAACTTGATGATACCGCTGTATACATTGGGAGCAAAACGCAGACCGCCCTTGTACGGACCGATTGCGGAGTTGAACTGTACACGGAAACCACGGTTTCCCTGTTCCTTGCCGTTGTCGTCTACCCACGGAACACGGAA
The DNA here is from genome assembly GCA_937901485.1 of uncultured Ruminococcus sp. Lineage (GTDB taxonomy): Bacteria > Bacillota > Clostridia > Oscillospirales > Ruminococcaceae > UBA3855. Next base: position 4,308 of record CALGTT010000297.1, on the reverse strand, counting down.
TACGATCTGACGCTCCGGCTCTACGATTCTTTCGAGCACACCTGCCTCTACCAGATCAGGTCTCTTTTCTACCACTGCCTCCAGAGACTCCAGAACCTCTGTTACGGTCTGAATGAACTCAGGCTCGCCCTGATTTCTCTTTTCAACTCTTGCCAGCAGATCTACCAAATACTGATTCTTTAACGCCATTGTTAAAAAACCTCCTCATCAAAATTCCGTACACGGCATACAACTGTACTCGCTGTGCGGTACATTTATTATACCACTCTTTTATAAAAGTTGTCAAGTGGTATTTTGCAATTTTCCTGCAAAAATCACTGTTCTTCGCAAATTATGGAAAAGCTTACAAAGAAATTCCATTTTTAAACATCCGTGTTTGTGGAATATACAGAATGCCCGCCGGATGGCGGGCATTTAGAATTTACACTGCTGCCGCTTGTGCGATCAGCACAAAGGCAGCGATCGCCGGCGCAGGCTCTGCGCCCCGCCATCAGGCGGGCATTTAGAATTCATACTGCTGCTGGCACAGGTTACTTTTTCTTCTTCACCTGCGTCAGCTTCGGATCTTTCCCCGAAACACGCAGACGATTGAGTGCTCGCTGGAGCTTGAGGTTTGCGCGTTCCTGACGATCCGGCTCATTCTTATACAGATCGAGCTTTTGCAGTGCATCCTGACGGGAACGCTCTGCCCAGTCCGCATCGATCTCCTCCGCCCACTCTGCGGCGGTAGTGATGATGGTCGTCTTTTCGTCGGAAACCTTCAGCGCACCACCGGCTGCGGCTGCAGTGCGAGTCTCCCCGTTTTCAAGCCTGATGCTCAGTGCGCCGGTTTTCAGGATCGCCGCATAACGCGTATGTCCGGCAAGAATGCCCACATCGCCCTCGGTCGTCCTTGCTGTGAGCTGGACAGCATCGCCGTCAAACAGGATCTTGTCGGGCGTAATGATCTGGAGTCGAAAGGTTTTCATGGCTCTCCCCTCCTGCCCTTATTCCTGAATGCTCTTTGCTTTTTCCACTGCCTCGTCGATCGTGCCGACAAAGAGGAATGCGGATTCGGGCAGGTCATCATGCTTGCCCTCGATGATCTCCTTGAAGCCGCGGATGGTCTCCTTCAGCGGCACATACTTGCCCTGCATACCTGTGAACTGCTCCGCAACGGAGAACGGCTGGGACAGGAAACGCTGAATCTTTCTTGCACGCATGACAATGCGCTTGTCCTCCTCGGACAGCTCCTCCATGCCCATGATGGCAATGATATCCTGAAGCTCAGTGTATCTCTGGAGGATGGTCTGCACGGCTCTTGCAGTCTCATAATGCTCCCTGCCGACCACTTCGGGCGCAAGGATTCTGGAGGTACTCTCCAGCGGATCAACCGCCGGATAGATACCGAGCGACGCGATCTGACGGGACAGAACCGTGGTCGCATCCAGATGCGCAAATGTTGTCGCAGGTGCGGGGTCGGTCAGATCGTCCGCAGGGACATAGACTGCCTGTACGGAGGTGATGGAACCCTTATTGGTGGAAGTAATTCTCTCCTGCAATGCGCCCATTTCGGTGGCAAGTGTCGGCTGATAGCCAACGGCAGAGGGCATACGTCCGAGCAGCGCGGAAACCTCCGAGCCTGCCTGTGTAAAGCGGAAAATATTGTCAATGAACAGCAGAACGTCCTGCCCTTCCTCATCGCGGAAGTATTCTGCCATGGTCAGACCGGACAGACCCACACGCATTCTCGCGCCGGGCGGTTCGTTCATCTGACCGTACACGAGGACGGTCTTGTCAAGAACGCCGCTTTCGGTCATTTCGTTATAGAGGTCGTTGCCCTCACGGGTACGCTCACCAACGCCGGTGAATACGGAAATACCGCCGTGCTGGTTGGCAACGTTATTGATCAGCTCCTGAATGAGTACGGTCTTGCCGACACCTGCACCGCCGAACAGACCGATCTTACCGCCTTTCAGATAGGGTGCGATCAGGTCAATGACCTTGATGCCGGTTTCGAGTACTTCATTGGAAGCGGTCTGCTCCTCATAGCTGGGAGCTTCGCGGTGGATCGCCCACTGCTGTGCAGTTTCGGGGGCGGGCTTTTCGTCAATGGCATCACCCAGCAGGTTGAACATTCTGCCGAGCGTTTCCTTGCCCACCGGAACTTTGATGGGTGCGCCCGTGTCAACGGCATCCATGCCGCGCACGAGTCCGTCCGTGCTGCTCATGGCAATACAGCGGACGATATCATCGCCGATATGCTGTGCAACCTCAAGAACGAGCTTCGTTCCGTGATTGTCCACAGTAATGGCGTTGAGCAGACGGGGCAGGTGTTCCTTCGCAAAGCGAACGTCCACAACCGCACCGATGATCTGCACGATTTTACCTATATTCTGCATAATTCTTGTTCGGGATGTCTCCATCCCTCTCCTTTCAGAATCAATCTATCAGTAGCTTTGCGCTTCTGCGAAGCAAGGCGCATTGCGGTTCAGTAAGTTTTCAACGCGAGCGGTAAACCACCCGTATCCATTGATCTATCCACGCGAATCGCCGCCGGAGGCTCCTCCGGCACCAGCGACAATTTCTGTGAGTTCCTGAGTAATTGCACCCTGTCTTGCACGGTTGTAGAGCAGGGACAGATTGTCGATCATTTCCTCCGCATTGTCGGTCGCGTTCTCCATCGCCGTGCGTCTTGCCGCCTGTTCGGAGGCAAAGGATTCTACAATACCGCCGTAGATCAGACCGGACACATACTGCGGCACGAGCAGGTCGAAGACCTCCTCCGCGGACGGTTCGTACTCCACCGCACAATTGCGCGGATGACTTCCGGCGAGATGGTCAAGCGGGATGATACCGATCTTCTGCGCTTCCTGCACGAGAGGGGAAACATACGCAGTATAGACCATTTCCACGCTCTGAAGGGATTCATGACGCTCATAATTGTGCAGCACCAGCTCTGCCATATCCATCGCAAGATAAATATTTGCGTGTTCCGCAATATGATCGTAGGCTTTGAGCACCTTGACATCACGGCGTGCGAAATAATCCACCGCCTTCTGACCGATGGGCATCACGATGGGATTGCCGCCCTGCGCCTTCACTTCGTCAATTCTCGCCTGTGCCATTTTCAGCACATTGGAGTTGAAGCCGCCGGCAAGTCCCCTATCACCTGCGATCACGATCAGCAGAACTGCGCCGTTCTGCGTACGCTTGTGGACATACTGGGAGTTGAAATACGGATCCTCCGCCGCGATCTCCGACATAAGCTTGTAGGTCGCGTTGAAGAACGGCTGCGCCGCCTCGGCGCGTTCCTTGGCATGGCGGAACTTGGAGGATGCCACCAGCTCCATCGCCTTTGTGATCTGCATGGTGCTCTCAACGCTGTGGATGCGGCGTTTAATTTCTTTCAGATTCGCCATCAGCTCACCCCGATCAGTGCGCCGCGGTGTACTGGGCGGTAAAGGCTTCGAGCGCGGATTTCAGGGCTTCTTCGTTCTCCGCAGTCAGATCCTTCGTTTCCAGAATGGATGCGAGGATCTCCGGATGATTCTCCTGCATATCCGCAAACATCTGTTCCTGATAGTCCTTGATATCCTCTACATCGACCGTTTTCAGATAGCCCTTGGTGACAGCGTAGATAATGCACACCTGCAATTCCACCGGAACGGGGGCATTTCTGTCCTGCTTGAGGACTTCCACGATACGCTCACCCATCGACAGGCGGTTCTTGGTATCGGCATCGAGATCAGAGCCAAACTGGGAGAACGCCTGCAATTCACGGTACTGCGAATAGGACAGCTTCAGAGAGCCGGACACCTTCTTCATCGCCTTGATCTGTGCGGCAGAGCCAACACGGGATACGGAGATACCGGGGTTGACCGCAGGGCGGACACCGGCATTGAACAGGTCGGTTTCAAGGAAAATCTGACCATCTGTAATGGAGATAACATTGGTCGGAATATAGGCAGAAACGTCACCTGCCTGTGTTTCGATAATGGGAAGAGCAGTAAGAGAACCGCCACCGTATTCGGGAGCAAGTCTTGCAGCTCTTTCAAGAAGTCTTGAGTGAAGATAGAATACGTCACCGGGATATGCCTCACGGCCCGGAGGACGTCTGATAAGGAGCGAAAGCGCTCTGTATGCGACCGCATGCTTGGAAAGGTCGTCGTAAACGATAAGCACGTCACGGCCCTTGTCCATAAAATACTCGCCCATCGCACAGCCGGAGTAGGGTGCGATATACTGAAGGGGGGCGGGATCGGATGCTGTCGCACTTACAACTAGGGTGTAATCCAAAGCACCGTTTCTGTAAAGGGTGTCAACCAC
>CALGTT010000296.1 GCA_937901485.1 uncultured Ruminococcus sp. | reverse complement strand
ATGTGTGAAGTCTGTTTACACCCTTAATACGAATCACATCCGTACCGGCACCCTTGATGCTGGCACCCATACTATTTAAGAAATTTGCCAAATCAACTACGTGGGGCTCTTTTGCAGCATTCTCAATAATGGTCAGTCCCTCTGCCTTGACAGCAGCAAGCATTGCATTCATCGTTGCACCGACTGTTACCACATCAAAATAGATCTGTCCGCCTACAAGCTTATCCGCGCGCAGGTCGATCATGCCGTGGTCGTTGCGCGACTGTGCACCCAATGCAGAAAATGCTTTCAAATGCTGGTCGATCGGTCTGTCACCCAGAGGACAGCCACCCGGCATGGATACTCTCGCCCTGCCCGTTCTGCCCAGCAGCGCACCCAGAAAATAATAGGACGCGCGCATCTGCTTTGCGCTTTCATAGGGAACATTAAAGCTCCGGACGCTCCGGCAATCAATGCGGTAGGTGTCGGGGGAACGCATTTCCACCTGTGCCCCCAGCTCGTACAAAATGCGCAGACAGATGGAAACATCACTGATATCCGGCACATTTTCGATGATGCATTCCTCATCACAAAGGAGGATCGCCGGAATCAATCCGACTGCCGCATTCTTTGCACCGCTGACCTGAATTTCTCCTGCAAGGCGATTGCCGCCCTGTATTACAAATTTATCCACGTTCTTCTCTCCTTATGGCAGCCCGTACACACATCGGGCTTCAACATACAGCCTTCTCTATCTGCTGCGTTTTATTCCATTCCGTAATCGCTCTTATACCAATGGATCTCACTGCCGTCATACGGTTCTACAGTGATGCTTTCCATATAAACTGCCTGCTTGGGCTTACTGCGGTCCGTCACATCCACCTGAGAGATCGCATATACAATATCCAGACCCTCGATCACCTGACCGAATACCGTATAGCCGCCGTCGAGATGGGGTGCACCGCCGTGCTCCTTGTAAAGCTCCTGTGCTTCCTTTGTGAAGCTGATGTCATAGGTAAGCATCATTTGCTTTGCAAAATCCTCGGATTCGTAGTAATCCAGATCCTCCTGCGTCATTTCCGCACCCGTTACGATATAGAACTGGCTGCCGTCCGTGGTCGGGCCTGCGCTGTTGGCATATGCAAGCGCACCCGGTACATGAATGAGCTGTTCATTCACGCCGCCGTTGAATTTGCCGCCCCAGCAGCTTTCGCCGCCCGTGCCGTCGCCCTTCGGATCGCCGCCCTGGATCATGAAGCCCTCGATCACACGATGGAAGATCAGCTCGTCATAGTAGCCGTTCTTTGCCAGTGTCGTGAAATTCTCACAAGCCTCCGGCAGAAGCTCCGGAAACAGCTTGATCTTGATGTCACCCATATCCTTGACATGGATCACCACGATCTCCTCGCCCTCAGCCGGCGCGGTGTAGTTCAGAATCGGCAGTTCCTTGATCTCGATTTCCTTCTGACAGCCGGTAAATGCCGTCAGCATCACCGCACTGACCAGTGCTGCAAATACTTTATATTTCATACGAATCCTCTTTTCGCATAGTATTGTCAAATGGACGCAGTTCGTCCGTACACATGATAAAACCATCTTAATTATTATACAACATATTCCGGAATTTGTAAAGTCAAAATCCCAATTTTTCGCGCGTATTTAGAATTTTTGATGATGTTGTCGGACAGGGATATGAAAAGATTGTGAATTTTACCGAACAAAAGAACAATTGTTCTTGAAATTGCCGAAAAAAGGACAAAAAACAGAGCTGCGGCAGGGGTTTTGCCGCAGCTCTGAAAGCTTTATTTCAACTTGTAGAAAAAGTTTTTTTCTGGGGTTAGCACCCCAAAGCTGCCCCCACCTCACCGGTGCCGTCCCCTCTGTCACTTCGTGCCGTCTCCCCACCCCGTGGGGAGCAGCCCCAACCCCTCCCCCAGCGGGGGAGGGGCTTTTTTTCGGGTAACTCCCCGCGGGGCGGGGAGATGCTGAACGAAGTGAAGCAGAGGGGACAGGGGCT
>CALGTT010000295.1 GCA_937901485.1 uncultured Ruminococcus sp. | reverse complement strand
CATCCTGCTGGCTCGTCAGGTAGGCGTACCCGCAATCGTTGTATTCATGAACAAGGCTGACCAGGTTGACGACGAAGAGCTGCTCGAACTCGTTGAGATGGACATCCGTGATACTCTGTCCGAGTATGAATTCCCGGGCGATGATATTCCGATCGTAAAGGGCTCTGCTCTGGCAGCTCTGAACGCTCCCGATGATCTGTCCGATCCGGCATATGCTCCGATTCTCGAACTGATGGCGAATGTAGACTCCTACATTCCGACTCCTGAGAGAGACGATGCAAAGCCGTTCCTGATGCCGATCGAGGATACAATGACCATCTCTGGCCGTGGTACTGTAGTAACAGGCCGTGTAGAGAGAGGCCGTCTGAACGTAGGTGAGGAAGTTGAGATCGTTGGTCTGAAGGAAGAGAGCTCCAAGACTACAGTAACTGGTCTGGAAATGTTCAGAAAGCAGCTCGACTTTGCTGAGGCTGGTGACAACGTAGGTGCTCTGCTCCGTGGTGTTCAGAGAAAGGACGTTGAAAGAGGACAGGTTCTCTGCAAGCCCGGCTCCATCAACCCCCACACAAAGTTCAAGGGTCAGGTTTACGTTCTGAAGAAGGAAGAAGGCGGCCGTCACACACCGTTCTTCAACAACTACAGACCGCAGTTCTATTTCAGAACAACTGACGTTACTGGTATCGTAACTCTGCCGGAGGGCGTAGAAATGTGCCGTCCTGGCGACAACGTAGAGATGGATGTTGAGCTGATCACTCCTATCGCTATCGAGCAGAACCTCCGTTTCGCTATCCGTGAGGGTGGTAGAACTGTTGGTTCCGGCGTTGTTATCGCTATCAACGAATAATTCAGCTTCTGCTGACAGAGAAGAGAGTGCTTTTCGCACTCTCTTTTTGTTGTTTACTTAACAGTTAAGATATCCCACACAGGCAAAGGAAGCGGTATCATACAGAGATTCAAAGGTAAATTCTATTTGTTTCTGACTAAACACTAAGCTAAATAAACAAATACTAACCTAAAAATTGTGTAAAACGCCAATTTTTACAATAATATTTCAGAAGTTTGCAAAAATATATTGACAAATAGTAGAAAACGTGCTAAAATTAATTAAACACTGAGATGAACGGTGTTAGTTAATTTAAGGAAGGAAGAATGTATATGCTGAAGAAAAAAATTCTTGGCGGGGGTATGGCATGTGCGATGGCTGCCAACTGCCTGCTCGCAGTTCCGTTTGGAACTGTTGCTGCTGCAACAAAGTTCGAGTTTGAGGATGGCACGCAGACGGGTTCTGCGGAGGTGCTTTCCGAACAGTCCGGATATTCCGGCAAGGGCTACGTATTCCTTAAGGATAACACGGATACCGTTTCTGTTACCGTGACTGCGCCGGAAACAGGAATGTACGAGCTCTCCATCGGCTATGCCTCTCCTTATGGCGACAAGATTCAGGGTCTGGAGATCAATGGCGTGAACCAGGGCAATGTCAGCTATCCGGAGGGGACAACATTTGAAGAAGTAAAGTTCGGCACCGTTAAGCTTAACAAAGGCGACAATGAAGTAACGATCGTTGGCTCCTGGGGCTGGACACTGTTTGACTATGTGAGCATCGAGGCTGCTGAGATCGGTGAGCTGGAGTGCTCCAATAAGCTGAGCGACCCGAAGGCAACTAAGGAAGCACAGGGTCTGATGAACTACATGGCAACCGTTTACGGCGACTACATCATTTCCGGTCAGCAGGAAACCTACGGCGGCGGTCACAACGGCAACTATGAGTGGGAATTCGATTACCTTGAAGACCTGACCGGCAAGGTTCCCGCAGTCCGCGGCTTTGATTTCATGAACTATAACCCGCTGTACGGCTGGAATGACGGCACGACAGAGCGTGTGATCGAGTGGGCAAATGAGCGCGGCGGTATTGCAACCGCTTCCTGGCACATCAATGTTCCAAAGGATTTCGCAAGCTACACACTTGGCGAGAAGCTCGACTGGAGCAAGTGCACATATGGCACAGCTACCGATTTCAGTCCTGCAAAGGTGATCAGCGACAAGGATTCCAAGGAGTACAAGTACTTCATGGAGTGCGTGGATATGCTCGCAGCTGAGCTGAAAAAGACGCAGGATGCAGGCGTTCCGATCCTGTTCCGTCCGTTCCACGAAGCAGAGGGCGCAGGCGGCGAGACCGGCTCCTGGTTCTGGTGGGGCAAGGATGGTTCCGGTACTTACAAGGCACTCTGGAAGCTCCTGTACACCACACTGACCGAGGAATACGGTCTGCACAACCTGATCTGGGAATTCAACAGCTACACCTACGGTAAGTCCGCAAACTGGTATCCGGGCGATGACTGCGTGGATATCGTAGGCTATGACAAGTACAATGCATCTGCAAACAATCCGAACGAGAGCGCGATCTCCTCTACATTCTTTAACCTCGTGGATATGTACGGCGGTGCGGGCAAGATCGTTGCACTGACAGAGTGCGACACCATCCCGTCCATTGACGCAATGCTTGAAGAGGGTGCATACTGGTCCTATTTCTGCCCGTGGTATGAGGGTGATGAGGACGGCGGCAAGTTCCTGACACTGTTCAATAACGAAGCAACCCTCAAAAAGGTTTACCAGCACGAGAATGTTATTACACTCGATGAGCTGCCGGACTACAAAGAGTATGAGTACACCGGTGAGGAATTCATTCCGACCACGACAGAGCCGACCGAGCCGACACAGCCGACAGCAGCTCCTGAAGAGGGCCATGCAAAGCTCGTTGAGGAAGAAGGCTATACAGCGATCATCTTCCCCGAAGCAGTTGGTTCTAAGGTGTATCTCGAAGTAGAGCTTCCCAGCGGCGTTTCTCAGGCAAACGGCGGTCTTGGCGGTTCTGTTGAGATCGACGGCGAATACTATTGGGTAAATATCCAGTGGAGCGCAAGCGAAAGCGGCAAGGTTCTCGTAGATATGACCAACCCGCTGAACGTGACACTCGGCACAACCGAGATCACTGACAAGGACATCATCAAGCAGGCAATTGCCAAGATCCAGGAGCAGACCTCTTTCCAGGGTCAGGTATGGTGGGCAGGCACTCCCGATGGTGATAATGCCGAGACTACAGGTGTTAAGATCACTGACGCATACCTTGCAGCAGGCAGCGGCACAACCGATCCGACTGAGCCGAGCACACCTCCGGTCGTTGTGGAAGGCGGCTTCTATGTAGATGGTCAGACCATCCGCGATGCAAACGGCAACGAATTCATCATGCGCGGTGTCAATATCGCTCACTGCTGGTACAAGAACTACACCAAGACCTCCATCGAGGCAGCAGCTTCTCTGGGTACAAACTGCGTTCGTATCGTATGCTCTAATGGCGTGCAGTGGGATAAGACTACTGCTTCTGAGCTGGAGAACATCATTGAATGGTGTAAGGCAAACAAGCAGATCTGCGTGCTTGAAGTACATGATGCAACCGGTAAGGATGAAGCATCCGCAATCGTGGCTGCAGCTGAATACTGGACAGAATTCAAGGATCTCCTGAACGAGAACAAGGCATTTGTTATCCTGAACATTGCCAACGAATGGTATGGTCAGTGGAACAGCTCTGCATGGGCTGACGGCTGCAAGCAGGCGATCGGCGTAGTTCGTGATGCCGGCATCGAGAACATGATCATGATCGACAGCGCAGGCTGGGGACAGTATCCGACTTCCATCAAGGAAGAGGGTAAGTCCGTATTCAACGCTGACCCGAACAAGAACACTGTATTCTCCATCCACATGTATGAGTATGCAGGCGGTAATGCTGACACGATTAAGTCCAACATTGAGGGCGCAATGCAGTCCGGCGCACCGATCGTGATCGGTGAGTTCGGCAACAAGCACACTGACGGTGATGTTGACGAAGCATATCTGATGGACTACTGCGTAGACAACGAGATCGGCTACATTGGCTGGAGCTGGAAGGGCAACAGCGGTGGCGTTGAGTACCTCGACCTCGTAAGCGACTGGGAAGGCAAGATTCTGACTGAATGGGGCGAGATCTTCTTCAACGGCGCAAACGGCGTTAAGGAAAGCTCCGACCTGTGCTCTGTATACACAGCTTCCACTAACCCGACCAATCCTACCAATCCGACCACTCCCTCCACCGGTGACGTTGCATATGGTGATGTCAACTGTGACGGCACAGTCAACCTGCTCGACGTTCTGGCTCTGAACAGAAATCTGCTGATTGGTGAAGCGCTGACTGATCAGGGCGTTAAGAACGCTGACGTTGACAGAGATAACAAGCCCACTTCTGTGGATGCCCTCAACATCCTCAAGTATACCATCAAGCTCGTTACCTCTCTGCCGGTATAATCAAGCCTCCCTTTTCTGCGCTGGCAGAACATACTATAATCCCCCGCGTATGCGGGGGATCTTCTTTTTTTCAAAACCTATTGATTTCATTACAGTAATATGGTATAATAGAAGAAAGGCATTCTTATACGAAAACTTATGAAAGTTTTCTGAAAGTTTTGTGTAAAACCGCTATAGTCCTCTTGCATTTCTGTGGGGAATATGCTATACTAAGATTAGAAGAACACGAAAGGAGTGTGTGCTATGAAAATGCAGTTCATCGGTGCAGCCCATGAGGTGACGGGAAGCTGCACCTATCTGGAGATTGCCGGTCATAGGATACTTGTGGATTTTGGAATGGAGCAGGGACGCGATGTCTACGAAAACGCGCGGATTCCTTGTGCGCCGGCAGAGATCGAGTATGTACTTCTGACACATGCCCATATCGACCATTCCGGTCTTTTGCCGCTGCTCTATGCCGGCGGCTTCACGGGCGAGATCCACACCACACAGGCAACAGCCAACCTATGCAGCATCATGCTGCGTGACAGTGCGCATATACAGGAATTCGAAGCCCAGTGGCGAAACCGCAAGGCGCAGCGTAAAGGCGAAGAACCCTATGAACCGCTGTATACCATGCAGGACGCGCTCGGCGCGATCGGTCTGATGTGCCCGCATAAGTATGATGCGCGTTTCCGCATCTGTGAGGGTGTTGAGATTCGCTTTACCGATGCCGGACATCTGCTCGGCTCTGCAAGCATTGAGATCTGGGCAACGGAGGAAGGCGAAACCAGAAAGCTCGTCTTTTCGGGCGATATCGGCAATATCAACCAGCCCCTCCTGCGCGATCCGATCTATATTGATGATGCGGACTATGTGGTGATGGAATCTACCTACGGCGACCGCACCCATGAACGCCCGAAGGATTATGTGACTGCATTTGCAGAGGTGCTCCAGCGTACATTCGACCGCGGCGGCAGTGTCATCATTCCCTCGTTTGCAGTGGGACGCTCACAGGAGCTTCTCTACTTCCTGCGCCAGATCAAGGAGCAGGGCTTGGTCAAGGGGCATGACGGCTTCCCCGTGTATATGGACAGCCCGCTTGCGATCGAAGCGACCAACGTGTTCCTCAGCAACCAGCACAGCTGTTACGATGAGGAAGCCATCAGCTTTGTCAAGGCAGGCATCAACCCGATTGCATTTCCGGGGCTGATCACCGCAACATCTGCGGATGAATCCCGCGCCATTAATTTTGACAAACGCTGCAAGGTTATCATTTCTGCCTCCGGCATGTGCGAAGCCGGACGCATCAAGCATCATCTCAAGCACAACCTTTGGCAGAGTGCGAATACCATTTTGTTCGTCGGTTACCAGTCCTACGGCACGCTCGGACGTTCCCTCGTTGAGGGCGCAACCACTGCGAAGCTTTTCGGAGAAACCATCAAGGTCGCCGCAGAGATCCGCCAGCTTCCCGGCATCAGCGGCCATGCCGATCTGGAGGGACTGACCAACTGGATCGCGCATATCCGGAACGTCAAGCGTGTGTTTGTGGTGCATGGTGAAAGTGATACCGCGGATGCGTTCACTGCGCATCTGCAGAACAAGCTTGGTCTGGATGCCTACGCGCCCTACAGCGGTACGGAATTCGATATCCTGACCAATACTGTAACATACGAAGCAGAGCCGAAGCGGATCGTGCATAAATCCGCTTCTAAGGTTGGAAATCCTGTGTATCAGCGTCTGCTTGCTGTGCTTGACAGGCTGACAAAGCTCATTCAGCGCAGCACCGGCAGAACCAACAAGGACGTTGCAAGGCTGACCGACCAGCTCACAGAAATCTGCAACAAGTGGGAAAAATAACAAGCTTCCCCGCAGCTCGGAGGTACTTTTGATGCCCGAAAAAACGATGAAACATTTCTCTATCTTAGGAGATTCCATCAGCACGCTGAAGGGATTTCTGCCGCCTTACTGCAAGGCGTTCTATATGCAGAATCCTGCAGCGGACTGCTCCGGCATTTCGCGTGCGGGGGATACATGGTGGATGCAGGTGATCTCTGCGCTGCATGGGGACCTGTGTGTCAACAATTCCTATTCCGGCAGTCTGGTCTGCGGCATGGACTTTCCCGCTGCTACCCATCTGCTCCGCTGCAATGAGCTGCACTGCAATGCAGGTTCGTACTGGTATTCGATGGAGCGCGGCGAGATGAAGCGGACGCTATGCAGCACTATGGTCATTCCGGATGTTATTCTGGTGTTTCTGGGCGCAAATGACTGGATCTTCGGCTCTGCGATCAACGAGGCGTTTGAACGGAAGATGAATTTCAGCTTTGCCTATCATCAGCTTCTTGAAAAGCTGCAAAAGAAATATCCACAGGCGCAAATCGTCTGCGCAACGCTTTTTCAGCGGAACGAAGTCATTTCCGATGCGCGTCACCCCATCAGTGCATACAATCAGGTGATCCGCGAAGCGACTGCGGAGGCTGGCTGTCTTCTGGCGGATCTTGCGGCATTTGATGAATCGGTGGAAACGATCGACGGCATTCACCCGACCTATCAGGGAATGCGGACGATCGCAGAGCTTTGGCTGAAAAGCACAGCGCAATACCATTTGGATGTATAACAAAAGCTGCTGCACGTTTTAAAAAATGTGCAGCAGCTATTCTTATGTAATTATTCCTGAACAGTCACAATAAAACCGTCAGAATTGTTGCCGGAGATCTCGTAATTTTTCTCCAGCGGGAGCGCAATATCGGTCGAAGCCGCAACGGACGGCTCGAAATAGATGGAATAGGTGATCTCGCCAAGTGTGAAGCTCAGCGGCTCATCCACCGTGTATTCACGGATAAACTCGTGATATTCCGCCAGCGTCAGATTATTCTCATGCAGGAGTGCCGCGTGCACCTTGCCAACATAGCGCAGGTGGTAGGGTGCAGCGGATACACCGGAAAGCTCCGTGTCCGTGCCGGTATAGCTGAACACAAAGCCGTACTTCCACGAATGACTCTCCAGCCATGTGTTGGGCGATTTGATCTTGTTGATCGTTTCATCCGGATTGAGGATGCAGAAGTCCAGACAGTAACCGCTGCTGCGGTCGGGCAGGGCATCCGGATACAGGCTTCCCGGCGCATCATAGGGTGCCATTGTACTGTAGATCATCAGATTTACAGCCCCCGTATCTGCAACATAAGCATTGCCCATCTCGTTCATCGCTTCGAGTACCTCAGGGCGGGTATTGAAATCCAGCCGCTTCATGCGGTAGCTTGTGTTCTTTCCGTGGAATGTCGTCAGCTCACCGACGGTACCGGTGTAGGGATGGTTCTGGTCAAGCTGCAGGAGTCTGCCGTTGTAAACGCCGGATTCGTCCTGTGCAACCAGCGTGTAGCGGGATCCTTCGGCTTTTCAAACAGATCCGTTGCCGCATCCTGAATCTGCACGCTCTCCGTTGCTTCCGGCAGCAGCGGTGCTTTGGTGGGCGGCTGCGTGGTGGCAGGCGGTTCTGTCGGTGTTTCGGATGCATTAGTCGGTTCGGTTGTCCATTCCACATTGCCGCTGGGCGTTTCTACTGCACGCCGTACAGCATCTGCAAACCAGACACCGCCCAGTGCGATGATGCTGATGAGCATCAGTCCGGCAGGGGCGATCCTGCGTTTTCTTCGTCTTTGTTTCGTTTTCATGTCTCATCCCCCGTTTCTTCTGTATTTTCTGTCTGTTCGGTTTCCTCTTGTTCTGTATTCTGCGGTGCCTGCTGCACCTGATCAGGTGAAAGTGCGTTCGGATCGGACTTTTCATCACCGACCGTATCCATCGGATATGTTCCGGTCACGATGCCGTAGAGCTTGAACGCATCAAACACGGGCTTCCACTTGGTAATGCCGCCTGCCGTGACTGCAAGGTAGGTGCGCCCGTCCGGTGTCTGTGCATAGCTTGCCAGACAGTTGCCAGCCTCATCTGTAAAGCCTGTTTTTCCGCCGCGGATCGTGATGCCCTCGACCTCCGTGCCGTACATACGGCTGAGCATGGTGCTGTACATCGTGATGCCCTCCGGACTCTGGGGAGTCTGTGCGGTGGTGTAGGTGAATGTCGAGATGATTTCTTTGCACAAATCATTCTGCATACAATATTCCAGAATCAGCGCTATGTCTGTGACGGTGCTGTAATGGTCGGGGTCATGCAGACCTGTG
>CALGTT010000294.1 GCA_937901485.1 uncultured Ruminococcus sp. | reverse complement strand
AATACAGCTCCGTGTGATCCATCCACACGGAGCTGTTTGTTTAAAGATTGACTACAACAATGAATTCGCCCGGATTGACAAGCAGATCCTGCAGGGGAGTGGGTGCAGGAGGGATGATGCCGGAAAACTGATCGCTCAGTTCATTCTGGAGACAGGTCAATCCCTGATCGATCGTAGCTGCTTTGACTGAAACCTGATCGAAATCGACGACGTTCATAATATACCCGTCTGCCACAGGCGTGACGATCACCGGATAGCTTGTGGAAAGCGGCTGCATTTCAAACATATTTGTGAATTTTGTAGGTATTCATATCAAAAACATTTTGATCGTATATTGGAAAAAGTGCTTTTCATCATAACGATTGGAAAGTAATTGAAATTTCAGAAAAGATATGCTATAATATAGGAAATTATATGAAAGGGGTTTTCTTATGAAACTTTTCAGACGAGTTGCCGCTGCATTGACAGCAGTGACAACAATGGCATGGTATTCTGCCTTTCCGTTGGAACAAATACAGAAAAATCAGGATTTTTTTTCTGCGGTGTTCACGCAGGATCTGCTCCACGTGCAGGCGGAGGACGGCGAATACAATGGCTTCTGCTATAGTCTTACGGAAAATGGTGCGATGATTACTGGCTACACAGGGAGTGATACCATCCTCGTGATCCCTGATGCACTTGATGATGGTACACCCATTACGGAAATCGGGTGGAACGCATTTTATGAATGCACGGCGATGACCAGCATTACCATTCCGGCAAGCGTGACAACGATCGGGGAGTATGCCTTTGAAAACTGCACCAGCCTTTCCGACGTGACGCTTTCTGAGGGTATCACCGACATTGGATACAGAGCATTCGCAGGAACAGCGATTGAAAACATTACACTGCCATCCACTTTGGTCAATGCCGGTGATGCTTTTGCAGACTGTGAGAATTTGGTCTATGCTGAATTTGCAGAGGGAATGACTGCTGTTCCGGACAACATCTTCTGCGGATGCTACGAACTCCAGACAGTGTATCTTCCGGAAACGGTGACTTCTCTCGGTGCCTACGCATTTGCAGAGTGCGGTGCACTTACCTCCGTCATCGGCGGTACAGAACAGATGACCTTTGCATCGACCACATTTGAGGGATGCACCTCTCTGTCGGATCATCGTTTCACACTGCTTGAACCGATCTCCTCCTTGACAGCAAATGCTGCACTATCATCAGTAGGCAACATTGTCAATTATACACTACGCTATGAGTTGATGGACCATATTGCAAAGGATGCTTCGGATTATTTCCTTGCCATTGACATTCCGGAAGGCATGGCAATCATTCCCGAAAGTATTTCTTCCAATGTCATTGATGTAGAAAATGTGGGATTTGCGGAGAACGGATTCCATGTGGATTCCTCCAAAGGCATTGTAAAATTCTCCTGTCGTATTCTGGAATATGGGGAATACACCATTGGTGCAAGACTAGAATTTTCCTATAATGGGGAATGGTGGAATGAACCGATCGGTATGCTTGGTGTGGATGTGCCGAAGATTACATGCAGTACCAGTAAGACTACGAATACATTTGAAATTGATGTCCACGGCATTGCGGAAAAGAATAGTGAAGTGGAAATTTATGTGGATGACATGCCTATTTTTACACTTTTTGCCAATGAATATACCGGAAAATACAGCACAACCATTACACTGCCCGAAAAGGCATCCGGTGAATCCTACCGGATCTATGCACAGAGCGGCAATATTATCAGTGAAGAAATCGAGGTGGTCTATGAAAGCAACCAGCCTGCAATCCGTTCTGTGACAATGGTGTACGATGGCGGTAACAGCAGAATGGATATTACGAATGTATTCACCGAGGGTGCGTCGCCGCTTGTGTATCTCCCGACTGCCGAGTTTCAGTTTGAGATTGAAGCGGATCACAACGACCAAATCTATAAAATGTTTGTGACCAGTACCAAGGGCAAGGATACAAAATATCTGGAAGCATTCTGGAATCCTGAAAAACAGCTCTGGATTACAGAGGGATTGTTCGATCCGGAGAATGCATTCTATGTTCCCGGTTCTTTGAATATCAGCCTTTCTTTGCATGAATACATTGCATTCGATGAAAACGTCGATCCGTACAAGGATGTTTCGGTGGATAAGATTTCTCAGGATGTACTTGACAACAGCGGCTATGAAGTCGTTTCGGAAAATGAGAATGAAACCTTGCTGGCAGTTACGATTTCGGACGGCGTTAATTCTGTAGAACTGAATCATTATTACGGCACAAGTGATGAAATGATCATTAACGATCAGAGAGTCACAAAGGAACAGATTGCATTGTCACCCCTTACATACGGCTATACCAAATCACCGGTGAAGACAACCAAGGATGATGTTGTCTACAATTGTTATTATCGTGATGTAACAACTGAATTCCTCAATTCTACGATCGAAGTCTATGATTATATGACAGGGACACAATCCGGTGTTTCCTTGCTGATGGTTGCAGAGGGCGAAAATAAGGATACTCTGGAATGTATTCTCCTCAATGACGTATGGGAAGGCGTTTACGATCTTACCTTTGCAGATGATCCCTTTGATGTAGGTCCTGCTGATGTACTGCTGGACATGATCGGTTCGAATCTGGAACTAGCTAAGAATTTTTCAAGAGCACAGTCGGATACAGAACGTAATATTGCGGCAACGATCTATATTGGAAGAATGATCGGCACTGTCGCAGGTGTTCTTCTGCCGCCGCCATACAATTGGCTCGTTGCATTCGGCATGGACATTGCAATGGATATCTGGCAGTATCAGCTGGATCAGTACTATGATGAAAATGGTTTCCCCAGACTGATCCTCGACCCCAGCGGTTATGTCTATGAGGCAAATCCCTCCAATCGTATTCAGGGTGCAAAACTTTCGATTTATTATCAGGATCCAGAAAGCGGAGAAGCGGTGCTGTGGAATGCGGAGGATTATGATCAGAGAAGCATCCTCTATTCCGATGCTGATGGACGCTATGCCTGGGATGTTCCTGAAGGCATGTGGCAGGTGAAATGCGAGATGGAGGGCTATGAAACCATGTACAGTGAATGGCTTCCTGTTCCGCCCGTGCAGACGGATATTAACTTTGGTCTGATCAACTATACAGCCCCGGAGATCATCCGTACAGAATACACAGAAGATGGAATTGTTCTGGAATTCAGCAAATTCATGGATCCTGCCACGGTGACGGAAAATACTGTCGTTCTAACAAATACAGAGGACTACACGATCACACCGGTTTATGTGAATGCAGGTGACACCTATGCATACGCCTATCTGATTGCAGGCGATTTCAGCGGTTTGAGCATGGAAACTATCACATGCGGCGGCTGTGAAAGCTATGCCGGTACTGCAATGTCGGAGAGCATTGTGGATGTTTTAGTCAGCGAGGAAACAACGCAGGTTCCGATCGGTGATCTGAATGCCGATGGCAGCATTGATGCAGTTGATGCGGCGAAGATTCTTGTCGCATCGGCGGCAGTTGGTTCTGGCGGAGAAAGTGGTTTGACAGAGGCACAGGTACTTGCCGCAGATGTGAATGGCGATGGTGCATTTGATGCAGTTGATGCAGCTGTCGTACTTTGCTATGCAGCGGCAGTTGGTTCTGGATACACGGGAACGCTGACAGATTTTCTGGCGGCTTGATAATCAGTTTTAAAGCGAAATTGTTATTATAGGGCTGCCTTTGCGGAAATAACATGGTGTAATTCCCGAGCGTGTTATTTGATAAAGCAACAACTGAAAATCTATGAAACTGTGCAGAAAATGCGATTTTGGAGGCGGCTTTTAATAAGTGAATCTGATCTGTTGAGCTTCATTGCTCTTTGGCAACGAACTCCAAGACCAGATGAAAAAACAAATGACCCAAATAACGAAAGAATACAGCTCCGTGTGATCCATCCACACGGAGCTGTTTGTTTAAAGATTGACTAC
>CALGTT010000293.1 GCA_937901485.1 uncultured Ruminococcus sp. | reverse complement strand
GAGGTGCACCCCGAAGCGCGTTCGGCTGCCGATGACCTGCGCCACCTCAAGGAAAAGGTGGACAAGGGCGCGTCCCATCTGATCTCGCAGCTGTTCTTTGACAATGCGCACTTCTACGATTTCCGCGAAAAATGCGATATTATCGGCATTAACGTGCCGATCGAGGCAGGCATCATGCCCGTGGTCAATGCCGCACAGATCAACCGCATGGTGAGTCTTTGCGGTGCGAGCCTGCCGCGCAAATTTACCGTCATGATGCAGCGATTCGGTCATAGCCCCGAAGCCATCCGCGATGCCGGCATTGCCTATGCCGTTGACCAGATCGTGGATCTTGCCGCAAACGGCGTGGACGGCATACATTTATATACGATGAACAATCCCTACGTTGCAAGACGCATCACAGAAGCCGTTTCCGGCATTCTGGGGAGATCCCTGTGATCTCTCTGACCGCTGTTGACCGCGTGCAGGCACTGCGCTATGCCGGAATGCACGGCGCACCGGACGCGCACCTCTCCGCACTTACGGATATTTGCGAGAAACGCCTGCTTTCAGCGGTTTCTCCGCGTTCCTGTGAGCGCGTTTACGCACTTGTACGCAGTCCGGAGGGCATTCTCTGCAAGGGAAGCCGCCTTCTGCTGACGGGCAGGGACATTGGGGCGCATCTGGAGGGATGCAGTCACGCGCTCCTGCTGTGTGTGACGCTCGGTGAGGGCGCAGACCGCGCCATCCGTGCGGCACAGGCGGAGGATGTGACGACAGGGCTGCTCATGGACGCGATGGCAAGCGCGGCAGTCGAACAGGTCTGCGATCTGGCAGAGGCGGCAATGCTCGCAAAGCTGCCGGAATTCCACGCAGCATGGCGATTCAGTCCCGGATACGGCGACCTGCCGCTGGGCATACAGGGCGATTTTCTCGCCGCTGTGGATGCGCCGCGCAGAGTGGGCGTGTGCGTCAGTGACAGCGGACTGCTCCTGCCACGCAAATCCGTCACAGCCATCATCGGGCTTTCGGACAAGCCGCTCGAACGGCACAGAATGGGCTGTTCTGCGTGTAATTTAGCCAACACCTGCCCCTATCGGGCGAAAGGAGCACATTGCAAATGACAGTTGATACACTTCTTACATCCGGCTTCCTCATGCTCGACGGCGGCATGGGTACGATGCTTCAGGCAAACGGTCTGGAGATGGGCGGCATCCCTGAGCTGCTCAACTTCACCCACCCCCAGCAGATCACCGACATCCACCGCGCCTACATTGCCGCAGGTTCGGATGTGGTCTATACGAATACATTCGGCGCAAACCGCCTGAAAATGGCGAAAACAGGACGTTCCGTGCAGGAGATCATCTCCGCGGCGATCCGGAACGCAAGAGCCGCCGCGGACGGCAGGGCACTTGTCGCGCTCGACATCGGCCCGATCGGGCAGCTGCTCGAACCGACGGGAACACTGAAATTTGAAGAAGCCTATGACATCTTCCGTGAGCAGATCGAAGCCGGAAAGGATGCGGATCTCTACGTCTTTGAAACCATGACCGACCTGCTCGAAGTACGCGCAGGCGTGCTGGCAGCGAAGGAATACGGCGATGGCAAGCCGATTTTTGTGACCATGAGCTTTGAGGAGAACGGACGGACATTCACCGGCTGTGAGATCTCCGCAATGGCTCTGACGCTGGAGGGACTCGGCGTTTCTGCCATCGGCGTGAATTGTTCGCTCGGTCCGGTGGAGCTTGTGCCCATCGTGCAGGAGCTTTGCAGATGGACGAGTCTGCCCGTCATTGTCAAGCCCAACGCAGGACTGCCCGATCCCGTGACCGGACAGCACAGCTTTGCGCCCGAAGATTTCGGCGAGTGCATGAAGCCGTATGTCGAAATGGGCGTGCGCATTATCGGCGGCTGCTGCGGCACAACGCCCGACCATATCCGCGAAGCAGCGCAGACGATCCGTTCCATGACTCCGGTACAGCGTGAGGTTTCCATCCCCGCTGCCGTGTGTTCCGCGAACAAGACAGTGGTCATCGACATGCCGCGCATCATCGGCGAAAGGATCAATCCGACGGGCAAAAAACGCTTCAAACAGGCACTTCTGGAGCATGACACGGACTACATCCTCGGTCAGGCGATCGCACAGGTGCAGGCTGGCGCGGACATTCTCGATGTGAACGTGGGAATGCCGGACATTGACGAGGCGGAAATGATGCGCACCTGCGTCAAGGCAATTCAGGGCATCACCGCCACGCCTTTACAGCTCGACACCACAAAGCCCGATGCCCTCGAAGCCGGACTGCGTGTGTACAACGGCAAGCCCATCGTCAACTCCGTCAATGGTGAGGAAGAATCTCTGAATACCGTGCTTCCACTTGTGAAGAAATACGGTGCGGCGGTCGTGGGACTCACTCTCGACAAGGACGGCATTCCGAAAACGGCGGAGGGGAGATTTGCGATCGCAAAGAAGATCCTCGACCGCGCACTTGCCCTCGGCATCCGCCGCGAGGATGTGTACATCGACTGCCTCACGCTCACGGCATCCGCGGAGCAGGCAGGCGTGATGGAAACACTCAAAGCCCTCACGCGCGTCAAGCAGGAGCTTGGTCTGCGCACGGTGCTGGGCGTGTCGAATATCTCGTTCGGACTGCCCAGCCGCGAGCTGGTCAACAAGACCTTCCTGACGATGGCACTGCACGCAGGTCTTGACCTGCCGATCATCAACCCGAACACCGAAAGCATGACGGCAGCTGTGCGCACCTACCGGCTGCTGGCAAATCATGATCGGAACGCGGTGGAATATATCGCGCATTATGGCGGAGAAACGCCTGCTGCGCCCGTGACTGCCGCGCAGAATATGACGCTTCCCGAAGCCATTGCCGCAGGTCTGGGACATGAAGCAGGCGAGCTGACGGCGGCTCTCCTGAAGGACGCGTCCCCGATGGATGTGGTCAACACCCATCTCATTCCGGCACTCGATCGTGCCGGCGCGGAATTTGAGTCGGGGAAGATCTTCCTGCCGCAGCTCATCTCGTCCGCATCCGCGGCACAGAAAGCGTTCGAGGTCATCAAGACGGCGATCGCCGAAAGCGGCACGGAAACTGTCAGCCGCGGCACGGTCGTGATCGCGACCGTCAAGGGCGATATTCATGATATCGGCAAGAACATCGTCAAGGTGCTGCTGGAAAATTACGGCTACACAGTCATTGATCTTGGCAAGGATGTGCCGTGCGAAGCGGTCGTACAGGCGGCTGCAGCGCATCACGCGCCCCTTGTGGGCTTGTCCGCACTGATGACGACCACGCTCCCCTCGATGGAGGAAACGATCCGGCTGCTGCGTGCACAGTGTCCGGAGGTGAAGATCATGGTCGGCGGTGCGGTGCTGACGGCGGAGTATGCCGCAAAGATCGGCGCGGATCACTATGCAAAGGACGCGAAGGAAGCTGTGGACATTGCAAAAACAGTTTTCGGCGCGTAGTCCGCGCGAAGGAGGGAAAACATGAAAAAACGTGCGATTGCAGGCATTTGTTCTGCGGCAATGCTCCTTTGTTCTGCGTCCGGCTGTTCGGAGCAGGTCAGCTACACATGGAGCAATGTTGCCATCGGCGGCGGCGGTTATGTCACCGGCATGGTCTACAGTGAAGCAGAAGAAAACCTTGTTTATGCGCGTACCGATATCGGCGGGGCTTACCGCTGGACAGAGAACGAACAGCGTTGGGTGGCGATCACTGACCATCTCGGCGCGGAAAACTGGAATCTCATCGGCATTGAGAGCATCGCGGCAGATCCCGTGGAAGCAAACCGTGTGTACCTGCTCGGCGGCACTTACATGGGCACGAACGGCGCGGTGCTGGCATCCGATGACTACGGCGCAACATGGACGCAGACGGACATGCCCTTTTCGTGCGGCGGCAACTGCTCCGGACGCGGCGTGGGTGAGCGCATGATGGTCAACCCGAACAACAACAAGGAGATCTGGCTGGGCACGCGCAATGCGGGACTGTGGCGATCCGAGGACTACGGCAGAACTTGGAACGAGGTGACGAGCTTTCCGACAAAGGGCGATTATACGCAGGAAAATAATGCAGTCGGCATTATGTGGGTGGAATTTGCGCCCAAATCCGGTGAGATCTATGTGGGCGTTGCCGAAACAAGCGGCAAGTGCATCTACCGTTCCGCCGACGGCGGCGAAAGCTGGGAGGCACTGCCGGTCTTTGAAAAAGGGCTGTATCCCTTACATGCGGATTTTGCTTTCGACGGCACGCTCTACCTTTCCTATGCGGACAACTGCGGCCCGAATATGAGCAGCTGTACAAACGGTGCTGTTGCAAAATTCAGCGGCGGGAGCTTTACGGACATCACACCGAACCTGAATGACGGCAGATACGGCGGCTTCAGCGGACTTTCCGTGGACAAAAACGATCCGGATACCGTGGTGGTGAGCACGCTGTTCTACTGGTCACCGTGCGGTGACAATATCTACCGCACCACGGACGGCGGAAAGACATGGACGGGCATGTTCAACAATGCCGCAGGCGAGAAGAATTATGTCATGGATGTCTCCCGCGCGGACTGGCTGACATGGGGACTGGGGGAAGCCAAGCTCGGCTGGTGGATGTCCGACATTAACATCAACCCGTTCAATTCCGACGAGGTGATGTACGGCACGGGCGCGACCATCTACACCACACAGAATATGACAGCTCTGGGCAGCGGCACACCCGTAACAGTGGCATTCGATGCCTGCGGTCTGGAGGAGACTGCCGTATTCCGGATGCTCTCCCCGAACTACAAGGAGGGACAGCCCCAGCTCTACTCCATTATGGGCGATCTGACGGGCTTTTCCCATCTTGATGTGACTGTTCCGCCCGACAAAGCGCATTTCATGGGCGCGGCATCCGGCGGTACGGCAATGGATCTGGACACTGCCTATGAGAACGGCATGTGTGCAGTTTATACCATTGACGACAAGAACCGTCCCATCTGGTACACCACGGACGGCGGCAGTACATGGCAGAGTGCCGATGCGCCGGAGGAATCCGCGGGCGGCAGTGTCGCGATGGCAGCGGACGGCAGCCGCTTTCTCTGGGCTCCGGCAGCCGCTGACAGCTCCAATGTGTATCTGTACGATCTCACAGAAAAAAAGTGGTACTATGTGCAGGGGCTTGGATACGGCGCGAAAATCGCGGCGGACAGAGTCAATCCGCAGAAATTCTATGCGGCGTATCAAGGTCAGCTCTATACCTCCGCGAACGGCGGCGTGAGCTTTGCTTCCACAGGGCGGATCGTCGCAGACGGTGCGCAGCTCCAGACCGTTGTGGGCATGGAGGACAATATCTGGCTGTGCAGCGGCACACTTCTGATGTATTCCGAGGACGGCGGCAAAACCTTCACTTCCATTGAGGGAATTGATTTTGATGCCATCGGCTTCGGTGCACCGAAACATGAGGACGATTACCCCGTTGTCTATGCAATGGGCAGTGCCGGTGAACAGGGCAGCGGCATCTATCGTTCGACCGATCAGGGCGCGACGTGGGTTCGTCTGAATGACGACCACCACCAGTTCGGTAATCTGACACACTTCATCACCGGTGACAGCAGGATCTACGGCAGAGTATATTTTGCGACCAACGGCAGAGGTATCGTCATGGGCGATATTGCGGAGTAATTGATGAAGAAACGACGCATTGCCTATCGCCGCATCATCGGCGCAGTGCTCCTGCTTGCGGTGCTCATTGCGTGCATCGTGTCCGGCATCACTGCCTATCGGGTGTATACCGGACAGCTCAAGCTGAACATCCCCGACCCTGAGGAATATCCCGTGAATGGCGTGGATGTATCACGCTATCAGGGGAATATCCAGTGGGATGTGATCGCACAGCAGGACATTACATTTGCCTTTATCAAGGCAACGGAGGGCAGCTCCTACAAGGACCCCTGTTTTGATTTCAACTGGGAGGAATCCCGAAACAACGGCATTTATGCCGGAGCATATCATTTCTTCAGCTTCGAAAGCAGCGGAGAAACGCAGGCACAGAATTTCATTTCCGCCGTCGGTGCGCTCGACAATGACCTGCCGCCCGTGGTCGATCTGGAATTTTACGGCGATTATGTGGAAACGCCGCTTTCCAAAAAGGAAACGCGCCGCATTCTTGACGCTCTGCTCGAAACGCTGGAGGAGTATTACGGTGTCAAACCGATCATCTATACCACGCCCAAGGCATACTATCAGTATCTGTTCGGCGGTGGTTACGGGGACTATCCCCTCTGGATGCGCAACACCTACTATGAGCCGAAAATGAAATGGTCATTCTGGCAGTACTCCGACAAGGGGGAACTGGAGGGCTATGACGGCAGGCAGGCGGACAATCTGGAGGAGTATATTGACCTGAATGTTTACAACGGCAGTTTCGAGGAATTTCTGGAGGAATTCTCTCTCACATCAACGGAGGTAACACAATGACACCATTCCGACTCACAGCCCCCTGTAAGGATTATCTCTGGGGCGGCACGAAACTTCGTGAATACGGCAAAATTTCAGACAAGGACATCATCGCGGAGAGCTGGGAGCTTTCCTGCCATCCGGACGGGGAAAGCATCATCGCGGACGGGGACTATGCCGGACGCACACTGACCGCATTTCTGGCAGAGCATCCCGAAGCCCTCGGCACAAACTGTGCACGGTTCGACCGCTTTCCGGTACTCATCAAGCTGATCGACGCAAAGGACAACCTCTCGGTGCAGGTGCATCCGGATGATGCCTATGCCCTTGCAAATGAGGGAGAATACGGCAAGACGGAGATGTGGTACATTGTTGATGCACAGCCCGGCGCAGAGCTGATCTACGGCTTCAAGGAAAGCATCACAAAGGAAGAATTCCGCCGTGCCATCGAGGAAAACACGCTGCTTGACAAGGTAAACCGCGTTCCGGTGAAAAAGGGGGATGTGTTCTTCATCGAGGCAGGCACTCTGCACGCGATCGGGAAAGGCATTCTCATTGCGGAGATCCAGCAGAATTCCAACACGACCTACCGTGTCTATGACTACGGCAGAGTGGGCGCGGACGGCAAGCCGCGTGAGCTGCATGTGGAAAAGGCACTGGAGGTGACCACACTCACGCCGGCAAAGCCCCAGAATCAGCTTCCCGCCACGGGCAGCACACAGCTTCTGGCGCATTGTGATTATTTCTTCACCACCTGCACGGAGGTGGAGACCTTCTGTCAGGTGGGATGTGACCGGACATCCTTTGTGCATCTCCTTGTATTGGAGGGGGAGGCGGTGCTGCAAACACAGCAGGGCAAAATTCCGGTGACCAAAGGTACAAGCGTGTTTGTTCCGGCTGGAACAGGCGCGTTCAGAATTATCGGTAAATGCAAATTTATCAACACAACGATTCGTTAAGGAGGAACTATTATGAAGTATTACATCGGCATTGATCTCGGCGGCACGAATATTGTAGCAGGTGTCGTGGACGAGGACTACAACATCATCAGCAAGGCAAGCACACGCACAAACTGCCCCCGTCCTGCACAGGAAATTGCAGATGACATGGCGGCAATGGCGATCAAGGCAGTGGAGGACGCAGGTCTGACCATGGAGCAGATCGAGTGGGTTGGCATCGGCACACCGGGTATTGCCAACAGCGCAACCGGCATCATCGAGTATTCCAACAACCTCGGCTTTGAGAACACTCCCATGGTCGAGTACATCCAGAAGCACATCAACAAGCCGGTATTCATCGAGAATGACGCAAATGCGGCGGCATACGGTGAATATGTCGCAGGTGCGGCAAAGGGTGCGAAGAATGCAGTCTGCATCACGCTCGGCACAGGTGTCGGCGGCGGCATCATCATTGACGGCAAGATCTATTCCGGTTCTAATTTTGCCGGCGCAGAGATCGGTCATACTGTGATCTCCGTGGACGGCCCGCAGTGCTCCTGCGGCAGAAAGGGCTGTTTTGAGGTATTTTCTTCTGCAACAGGTCTTGTACGCATGACCAAGGAAAAGATGGCAGAGTGTCCGGATTCCAAGATGCACGCACTCACGGAGGAGCGCGCAGGCAAGGTATCTGCAAGAACGGCATTCGATGCAATGCGCATGGGCGATGCTGCGGCAAAGGAAGTTGTGGATTTCTACATCAAGTGTCTGGCGGCCGGTATCACCAACACCATTAACATTTTCCAGCCCGATGTACTCTGTGTGGGCGGCGGTGTCTGCAATGAGGGCGATCCGCTCCTGCTCCCGATGAAGGAGATCGTGGCAAAGGAAGTGTACACGAGAAATTCCCCGAAGAACACAGAAATCGTGATCGCAAAGCTCGGCAACGATGCCGGTCTGATCGGCGCGGCATTCCTTGGGGCATGTAAGGACTAATTACAGCTGATATGGATGAGGACGGCAGAAATGCCGTCCTTTTTTCTTGACATCCCTCCCACGATTTGCTATAATAAAAGGGTAAAACATACAAACCGGAGGTGTTCCCCCTGCGCTGTCAGACCAAATATCCCATCCTGCTCCTGCACGGCATGGGCTTTCATGACCGACTGCCCATCCATTACTACTGGGGCAGAATCCCCCGTGTTCTGCGGAAACACGGCGCGTCCGTCTGGTTCGGAGATCAGGACGGCAATGCCACGACCATGCGCAATGCACGGTTTCTGCAAAATGTGATCCGGCGTATCTTAGCCGAGACCGGCGCGGAAAAGATCAACATCATTGCGCATTCCAAGGGTGGACTTGAAGCACGCTATCTCGTATCCACGCTGGGGATGGGGGATGTGATCGCGTCCGTCACCACCATCTCCACGCCCCACAACGGCTCGGTCACGGTGGACAAGCTTCTCGGAAAGTTCCCCACTGCCATCCGCATCGGCTCAGCAGTCACCGACTTCGGCAGACGGATGCTCGGCGACCGCGATCCCCACACCTACTGGACGATCTGCCAGTTTACCACCGACTACATGCGCCGCTTCAATCTGCGCAATCCCGACGATCCGCGCGTGTTCTACCAGTCCTTTGCGTTCGTCATGCACTCCCCCCTGAGCGATCCCGTCATGGCGATCCCCAACGCCATTGTATCCCATTTCGAGGGCGAAAATGACGGACTGCTTACGCCGCGCAATGCAAAATGGACGAATTTCCGCGGCATTTACACCGGCACGACCAAGCGCGGCATCTCCCATCCGGACGAAACGGACTACCGGCAGTTCCGTTTCACAAAACAGCCGCCAGCCGGCGATCATGAGATCTCCGACATGGCAGAATTCTACCTCCGCATCGCGGAGGATCTGAAAAGGAGAGGATTTTAATGCAAACTGTTCTGCTCATCGTTCTCGCAGCCTATGCCATCGTCAGCCTGATCGCCTTCATTTTCTACGCATCCGACAAGAAAAAGGCGAAACAGGGCGCGTGGCGCGTGCCTGAAAAAGTCCTGCTGGGACTTGGCTTCCTCGGCGGCAGCATCGGCGCACTGCTCGCCATGAAATTTCTGCGCCACAAGACCAAGCACTGGTATTTCTGGGCGGTCAATATCGCCGGACTGCTCTGGCAGCTCGCACTGGTGGTGTTCCTGATCGTTCAGATGGTAAAATCTTAAATACAAAAGCAGGACTCGGAGGGGGAAATTCTTGCTTTCGATTTCAGGAAACACCAAATTTTTGCTTTAATAGATTGACGTAAAATAAATTTACGCAAACTTAGTAAAAACTATTGACATTTCGAGAAAGATATGGTATACTATACCTATTATGAAAACTGGAGGATTTATGATGAAACTGATCACCAACTACCCGATGACGGAACGCCTGCGCAGCTATGAGCCGTTCCGCACGCCGCAGAATCTGATCCTGAAGCTGCTGATCTTCTATCTCGTGTTCAATATCGGCGGTGTATTGCAGAGCTTTGTTCTGATGCCCCCCATGATCCCGAAGATCATGAACTGGACAAAGGAGAAGATCGAAAACGGCGAAACAGTTGACTCGCAGGAAGCCATGGATTTTGTCATGAACATCATGAACGATCCGTCCCTGACGGTGCTCATGCTGTTCAGCACGGTGCTTGTAACTTTGACAGTCCTGCTGTTCTGCAAGCTGATCGAGGGGAGAAAGCTGCACACCATCGGATTTACGAAAAAGGGCGCAGTACCGCAGTATCTGCTCGGTCTTGCCGTGGGCTTTGTGATGTTCTCGCTGGTTGTCGGTCTGAGCTGGGCATTCGGCGGACTGAAGGCAGAGGGCTTCGTGGGCGGCTCTGCAGTGAGCATCCTGCTGGCACTGCTGGGCTTCGGCTTGCAGGGCATGAGTGAGGAAGTGACCTGCCGCGGTTATCTGATGACCACCATTCTGCGCCATCACAAGCCGTGGGTGGCTGTTGTGACGAACGCTGTCATTTTCGCGCTGCTGCACGGCATGAACAACGGCGTATCGCTCCTTGCGCTCGTGAATCTCTCCCTCTGCGGTGTGATGTTCTCTCTCTACATGCTCCGCACGGATAATCTCTGGGGCGCGTGTGCGATCCACAGCATCTGGAATTTTGTACAGGGCAATTTCTACGGTCTGCCCGTCAGCGGCATTGATTCCGGCGATTCCGTGTTCCGCTTCTCCCTCGTGGATGGCAAGGCACTGGCAAACGGCGGCGACTTCGGTCTGGAAGCAGGCATTCCGTGCACCATTGTCCTGAGTGCTGTGATCCTCATTCTGCTCTTTGTGCCGTTCGGCAAGACGACGGCAAAGCAGGAGACATCCGCATGAAAACGGCACTGATCACGGGTGCAAGCGGCGGCATCGGCTCTGCGATCGCGCAAAGGCTTGCACAGGAGGGCTTTCTTCCCGTGCTCCACTATTGCAGCACTTCGGATGGCATGGAGGAACAAGCCGCGAAGCTTGGCGGTTTTTCCGTGCAGGCAGATCTTTCTGATGTGTCCGCGATCGAGCACATGGCGCAGGCGGTGCTTGACCGCACGGGGCGCGTGGATGTGCTTGTGAACAATGCCGCGGTATCCGTCAGCGGACTGCTCACGGACATCACACCGGCACAGCGGCGCAGGCTTTTTGAGGTGAATGTGCTCGGTGCGATCGAGTGCACAAGGGTACTTCTGCCGCAGATGGTGCATCGAAAAAACGGCTGTATCCTGAACATCAGCTCCATGTGGGGGCAGGTTGGCGCGTCCTGTGAGGTGGATTATTCCGCAAGCAAGGCGGCACTGATCGGCTTTACCAAGGCACTCGCGCAGGAGGTCGCGCCCAGCGGCATCCGCGTGAACTGCATTGCCCCCGGCGTGATCCGCACAAAGATGCTTGACTGTTATGATGAAGATACGTTGCAGGCACTTGCGGACGAAACGCCCCTCGGCAGGCTTGGCACGCCGGAGGATATCGCCGCGGCGGCGGCATTTCTCTGCGGCGGCGGGGCAGAGTTCATCACCGGGCAGGTGCTTGGGGTGAACGGCGGTTTTGTGATATGAAAAGAAGGACGATGCTTGTAAGGCATCGTCCTTTCAGCTTGTAGAAAAACCATTGGCGATCGCGCCGCAGGCGGCTGAAAAGTTTTCGGTCCAGCCTTTTTCAAAAGGC
>CALGTT010000292.1 GCA_937901485.1 uncultured Ruminococcus sp. | reverse complement strand
ACAGAGAACGCACAGCACAGAGCTTCTTTGTGCCGAAGTCCGAGATCGTGGAAAACGGCTATGACCTGTCCATCAACAAGTACAAAAAGACGGAGTATGTGGCTGTGGAGTATCCGCCGACGAGTGAGATCCTTGCAGAGATCAGAGAATTGCAGAAGCAGATTGATGCAGGACTTGGTGAGTTGGAGGGGATGTTGGATGGCTAAGTTGGGAGATGTTTGTACAATATATGCTGGTACTGGCTTTCCGATAAAATATCAAGGATGTACCGAAGGTGATTTTCCGTTTTATAAAGTTGGTGACATCGCCAAGAATGTTACAAATGGATTTTCTTTTTTGAATTTGTGTGATAATTATATTGATAGCGAAGTATGCACAGCAATTAAAGGGACAATTATTCCAAGCAGAACTGTTGTATTTGCGAAAATCGGTGAAGCAGTAAAACTTAATAGGAGAGCCATAACATCGGTTCCTTGCCTAATTGATAATAATGCTATGGGGATAAAACCCGATGAAAATATCATTTCTCTTAATTACTTTTATTACTTCATGTGTCACATTAAGCTGGAAAAATTTGCAGAAGCAACAACTGTACCCTCTGTAAAAAAAAGCGTTGTTGAAACAATTGAAATCCCCCTCCCACCCCTCGAAACCCAAAAGCAAATCGCCGCCACCCTCGACAAAGTCACCGCACTCATTGACATGCACAAGCGGCAGTTGGAATTGCTGGAGGAGCTGGTAAAGGGGCGGTTTGTGGAGATGTTTGGGGATACGGAGATAAACAGCAATAATTTCCCTATTCACAAGCTAAATGAGGTGTGTACAGTTGGTTCAAGCAAGAGAATATACCAAGAGGAACAATCAAATTCGGGAGTGCCCTTTCTCCGTATATCAAATCTTGTCGAGTTAATTGACAATGATAGATTTGGAAGTGAACTGTTCATCCCTAAAGAAAAATACAACGAGCTACTTAGTAATGGATTAGTGCCGAAACCCAATGATATTCTGGTAACTTCAAGGGGAACGTTGGGAAAGTGCTATATCATGCAAGATGATGATAAGTTCTATTTTCAAGATGGTATGATTAGTTGGCTCTATAATCTTGATGATAGCATTACGGCTCTATATCTTACTAAATTATTCGATACAAGAGATATAAAAAAACAGATTGAAAACTTGCAATCAGGATCAACAGTTGCATATTTATCAATTGCTATGCTGAAAAAGTTGAATATTGTAGTCCCTCCACTTGATCTACAACACCAATTCGCCGCCTTCGTCACCCAAACCGACAAATCAAAATCATCCATCCAGCAGAGCCTTGCAAAGCTCGAAACTTTAAAAAAATCGTTGATGCAGGAATACTTCGGGTAAAGGAGTGAGTTTATGTCAAATTTCGGATTCCTTGCAGATTTCAAAGAATACACCCTCTTTTCCTCCGCCGCCATTGAAGCCGAAAAAGTCCTTTCCGCTTCCGCCGCCATGTGTGCCATCGGCTGCCGGAAAGCTCTGGAGCTGGCGGTCAAATGGGTGTACGCCGCCGATACCACCGTTACCATGCCCTATCGGGACAATTTGCAGTCCCTGATCCACGAGCCGTCCTTCCGCTTCTGCCTTGATTCGCAGACATGGGGCAAGCTCCCGTCCATCATCCGTCTGGGCAATATCGCCGTACATACGGAAAAAAGCATCACCCGTGCGGACGCTCTGCTCTCACTCGAAAGCCTGTTTGAATTCATCGGCTGGCTGGACTGCTGCTATGGCACGGACTACAAGGAACGGCATTTCGATGCCGCCCTCATCCCCACGGAACAGATCGCCGTTGATACGAAAAAAATCAAGGAGCAGGCATCCCTGCTCGAACAAAAGGAAAGCGAGATCCTCGCACTGCAAAAGCAGATCGCCGAGATGGCAGAAAAGCTGACCTCCGAAAAGGCAGAAAAGCGGAAAACCCGTACATTCACGCCCTTGGATATGTCCGAATGGGAAACCAGAAAGCGGTACATCGACATGGAGCTGAGATTCCTCGGCTGGAAGTTCGACGGCACGGATGCGGATGTCTGGGAGGAATACGAGGTCAATGACATGGGCGGCGTGCTCGGTCAGAAAGGCTTTGCGGATTATGTGCTGTTCGGCAAGGACGGTCTGCCGCTTGCTGTCATCGAAGCCAAGCGGACGAGCAAAGATCCCAACAACGGCAGAAAACAGGCAATGATGTATGCCGAGTGTCTGGAACGCAAATTCGGCAGAAAACCGATGATGTTCACCTCCAACGGCTTTGAAACCTATTTCTGGGATGATCTTTCCTCGCCGCAGCGTAAGGTCAGCGGCTTCTTCACAAAATCCGACCTTGAAAAGCTGATGAACCGCCGTGACACCCGAAAGAAGCTGAACACGATTCCGATTGATGATCAGATCACAGACCGCTACTACCAGAAAGAGGCGATCAGAGCCGTCTGTGATCACATCGAGCAGGGATTTCGCAGGGCACTGCTTGTCATGGCGACCGGAACGGGCAAGACGAGAACGGCATCCAGCCTGACCGATGTGCTGAGCCGCGGCGGACATGTCACAAACATTCTGTTCCTTGCCGACAGAACGGCTCTGGTCAGACAGGCAAAGGACGATTTCAAGAATTACCTGCCCGATATGTCGCTGTGCAACCTGTGCAGCAACAAGGACGACCGGAACGCCCGTATCGTCTTTTCCACCTATCCCACCATCCTCAATGCCATTGACAGTGCCAAAACAAAGGACGGCATACCGCTGTTTTCGCCGGCTCACTTCGACCTCATCATCACGGACGAGAGCCACAGAAGCATTTTCAAGAAGTACAGGGCGATTTTTGAGTATTTCGATGCGATCATGGTCGGACTGACCGCAACGCCGAAAACCGATGTTGACCGCAATACTTATGATTTCTTCGAGGTCGCAAACGGTGTGCCGACCTATGCCTATGATTATGAAACGGCGGTGCATACGGACCATGTGCTCGTGCCGTATTATAATTACGAGGTCAAGACGAAATTCCTCGAAGAGGGCATCACCTATGACGATCTTTCCGAGGAGGATAAAGCACGGTATGAGGAGGATTTTGCAGAGGATGGCTATGTGCCCGACTTCATCCCCTCCGCAAAGCTGAATCAATTCGTATTCAACG
>CALGTT010000291.1 GCA_937901485.1 uncultured Ruminococcus sp. | reverse complement strand
CGCGACCGCGCAGCCGTCCTTGCTGCCGAAGGCATCGTAGACCTTGCGGTTTACATCATGGTCAAGCGTGGTGTTCATGCCGGCTCTGCCGTTCTGCTGGACACCGAGCATGAAGCTGAAATTGGTCAGCATATCCTTGTTTTTCATCACAAGGGTGTTGGTCATCTGCTTGGAATCGTCGCCAATGAAGTTGCCGACATCCAGAAAATGGCTGTCACTGTAGGTGTCGCGGCTTGCGTCCGGATCAAAGAGCACATCGCCGTTTCTGTCATAGACACAGCCAAGGGAAACATTGGCGGAATGTGAAATATAAAACGCTGCCTCCGACTGAAGCTTGTAGATCAGGATGCCCATGCCGGTGAGAAATGCCAGCATCATCAGCGTGATCAGACGCTGTGCTCTGCGGATACTTTTCATGCGCCTGCCCCCTTTGCTGCGGTATTTACGGGTTTCTTGGATTTCTTCTTTTTCTTTGCCTTTGCGGATCTCTCCGCATCCTGCTGCGGGATCTGGTGACGGAACAGCGGTGACTGCGTTGCCTTGAGCATTCCGATCAGGAAGCCGCAGGTCACCATGGAGCTGCCGCCCATCGAAACAAAGGGCAGTGTTACACCGGTGAACGGGATGAGATTGCATGAACCGAAGATGTTCAGTGCCATCTGTGCGACAAAGACTGCCACAACGCCGTCAGCCACCATTGCATGGTAGTAGTTTTTGGGCGGGTTCATCAGCGGGATCATGAGCATCATCAGAATGACGATCACCATGAGGAATGCATAGAACAGTCCCCATTCCTCGCAGATGGTTGCAAACACAATGTCGGATTCATAGGCAAAGACATTGTGCAGATAGCCCTGTCCGGGGCCGAGTCCCAGCCAGCCGCCCTTGGCAATGCCGATGAGTGCCTGACACTGCTGGTAGCCGTTGCCGTACTGGTCAGCCCAGATATCCACATGCAGTCTGTCCTGCACATAGGAAGGCGCAAGATTCCACGCCGCGATCAGCACCACAAGGACAACACCGCCTATAATACCAAGTGCAGTCTTGGAGATCCGCGCACGCGGATAACAGCAGCGGCACACAAGCGCACAGCCGAACACTGCCGCAAAGGTCGGCAGACTGCCGAGGTCACGGCACCACCACTGTAAGCCAAAGATCACAAGAGCCGCCGCACACAGGCAGAGGGTGTCCTTGGATACATAGAAAAACACGATCTTGATCTTCTTGTGCAGCTCCACGATGGAGGCAGCGCAGATGAGGATGAAGCAGGGCTTGATGAATTCCGAGGGCTGGAGGGAGAACGAGCCGATGTTGATCCACATGCTCCGGTCGCCCGTCAGCAGCAGAATGCTGAGGATGAGCACGCCGATGACACCGTATATGTATTTCTTTTTTGTTCTGATCCACTCATGGTTGCGTGTGAGCAGGAAACCGCCCTGACATGCGGCAAGTGCGGCAATGCAGGTGATCAGGTGCTTGAACGAGAGATGAACGCCTCCGAAGCAGGACTGGAAGATCAGGCTCATGCCGAGCACGCACAGGAGCATAAAGTCCGTGGTGTAGGTCATCTGCTTGTAAATTTTCGTGACGATCAGATACACGATATCCAGTGCCAGCACACCGGCGGTCAGGAGCGCAAAATCCGCTGGGGCTTCGTAATTGCCGCGCACAAGCACAATGCTGAGCATGGACAGGTGTGTCAGAAACAGCAGTGCAATGGCACTGTAATAGGTTAATCCGTTTTTAAACATGGCGCACCTCCTTTTTGCCATCCGCAGGAGGCTGTGGCTTTTGTCTGGTGAAACGCACGACGGTATTGCCGAGCCGCACTTCATCCCCCGGCATCAGGCGCACCTGATGGATGCGGCGGTCATTGACGAACGTGCCTCCGCGTGCGTCAAGATCAGTAATGCTCCACACGCCGTTGGAAACGGTCATGACGGCATGGTAGCGTGACACGGACGGATCGGGGAAACGGATATCAGCAGAGATATGCCGTCCGAGCAGGATCTCGTCCGCCTCAAGGGGATAGTGGATATCTTTATAGTGCAGCTCCATGTTGGCACTGAGCTTCTGCCAGCGTTTCTGACAGAGCTTTGTCTCGCGGGAAACCGCAAGGAACACGCAGAGCGCGAATACATCCAGAATGACCACGGCGATGGCACAGAGCACAAGGTCGGGAACATCCAGTGATGAGAGCATTTCCAAAAGTTCGGACATTGGTTTTCCTCCAGTCATTTGTAATCGGCGGAACGTCTGCACCGCTGTCAAAAGCGGCATTCACTGCAAGCCATGCAGAACAGTGTTTCCGTCCTTATACATTATAATACATTTTTTCAGAATCCGCAACCGCATTTGCCCAAATACAGCGGATTTTTCCACGCTTTTCATAAATTTCAATAAATTTCAGAAAAGTACTTGAAATTTTTCTGTGAATATGTTATAATATACATATCATCAATGGAAGCACCAAGCTTCCATGTAAAGGAGGAACCCCTATTGAAAATTACATTAAACGCTAAGAAAATGCAGATTTCCGATTCCTTTACCGAATACGCAGAACAGCGTCTGAGCGCAAAGCTGGACAAGTTTTTCGGTGATGAGGCTGATGCAAAGCTGATGCTGACAGAGCTGAAGGGCAAGATCATTCTGGAGCTGACAGTGCGCTACAACCAGATGATCTATCGTTCTGAGCAGACCGCTGAGGACAAGCGTGATGCGCTTGATGCGGCGATCGACAAGATCATCCGCCAGATCCGCAAGAACAAGACACGTCTGGAAAAGCGTCTGAAGGACACCGCATTCAAGGATGAGATGCAGGAAGCAGCTGAGGAGCAGACAGATTTCACTGTTATCCGCCGCAAGAAATTTGAACTGCGTCCGATGTCTGTGGAGGAAGCGATTCTCCAGATGAACATGCTCGGTCACGCTTTCTTCATGTTCAAGGATGCCGCCAGCGGCAGTACCTGCGTGGTATACCAGCGTGCGGACGAGGGCTATGCAGTTCTCGAACCTGATGAAGCATAACCGCTGACACCCATCCCCCGCCTTTTGGCGGGGGATTTTGTTCGTAAAATCGAGGTTTCCAAAAAATTGAAATTTTTTCAAAAAAATTTGAAAAAACGCTTGACAAGTCAGATATTTTGTGGTATAATAATTAAGGTTCGTGAGACAGACGTGCCTGTAGCTCAGCTGGATAGAGTGACTGGCTACGAACCAGTAGGTCGGGGGTTCGAGTCCCTCCAGGCACGCCATCTCTTGTGAATGCAATCATTCACCACAAAAAAGTCCGAATATTCGGGCTTTTTCTTTTTCATGAGTCAATTATTGATAGTCAAGGCAATACCGCACAAAGGACAGTTCTGCTGCCATTTGATCCATAATGCACAACAGGTTCACCGTGAACATCCGGTGAACCTGTTCTTTTGTAATTGGACGTTGGTTAGTTAACAGGTACATTTAAGAAATCAGTAATGATGTCTTGTGAGGCATCATAGTCAATTCCAAAATCAAAATCTTCCACTATGGCTTCCAATGCTCTGCCCTCGTATTGAGTTACACCACGAGAATTTCGTCCTGCCCAATGTTTGATAATTCTTGTGCCGGACAGAAGCTGACGATTGAACATTGAACACAGCCGAGTTTGAATCGTTCCGTTTTCATCAATGGCAACAACGTAAACTAAGTACACACTTTTTTCTTCGGAGAGGAATGAAAGCAATTTATCAATGTTATAACCTTTTGGATTGCTGGATAAAAACAATACTTTTGTCTTAATATCCGTTTCAGTAAGGTAATGTTCAAACTCTCGTTCATAGTCACCCAGTTCATCGGCTGTGAAAATCTCAGGGAGAGGCTGGCTTGTACGCAGACAACGCATCAGAGTTACTTTCAAATCATACTCGGCAGTAATCAGGTATTCAATAATTCGTCCACGCAAATTAACGTTATCAATAAGCGCTGCGATTGCGATTTCTGATTCTACTGCACGAACACGATCATTCAAATCATCGTTCAAAATCCTGTATTCCTCAGAACGCAAAAACGAAATTGCCCGGTCAACGGATTCTCTAATACATTCAACCTGTGATTCAGTAGGCATAAATCTTCTTCCGGTGGGAACGATATTATTTGTTGCTTCTACCAAACGATCAAGGTTTTCCTCGAAGGTGTAGTTCTCATGAGAGTTATACAGAAACTCAAAGTTTTCGGGAATGTTTTCAACGCCCTCAAATTCTCGCATAATGTCACTCCCGTTGAAACTGCCCTTGATATTATCTCGGCGCAGCTCCTGTGAGGAATGACTAATCTTTTTGAGAAATGTGGCGTTTGCCAACATCAAATAGTTGCGCGTCGGTGTTACCAAGCATACGATGAACGGGATATTGTCATATCTATGGAGTGCAGACAATGCCAAAACGGTATTGCCAAAATTTCTGTATGCTGATTTGCAGAATCTAATTGCAAACCACCTGCAGTAATATACACTTCGTTCTTTCACAAGCCCAAATGCTTCTTGTACTTGATTCTGCAAACTACTTTTATCTGTGTTACCGTCCTTGTCTGAAATAAATTTTGCTAATTGCCCGATAATTTCTTTATTATACATTGTTGCACCTCTCATTAATCAAACAAAGTTTTCTGAGGAGTATCTGATTCGACTATTGTCACCTGTTCTTCTGTCTTACGTTTACGTCCTCTTTTAGATTTGACATCTTCTTTTCCACTCTGAATTGCATTTTGCTCAGGCAAAGAGTTGCGCTCCCAAAAAACGCCATTAACATATCCTTGAATTTCTGGATTGCTTTCTGCCATCTCAAGTCGCTGCTCTGCCCACACACAGTATTGCGCTTCAACCTCAGTTCCGATGTAGTGGCGGCTGAGCTTTTTGGCTACAACGCTCGTTGTGCCAGAACCCAAGAATGGATCAAATACAATATCACCCTCGGAAGAACTTGCAAGCATGATTTTTGCAATCAGCTTCTCGGATTTTTGCGTGGGATGTGCGGTATTTTCCGCCATAGACCAATAGGGAATAGAAATATCGTCCCAAAAATTGGAGGGGCAGGTGTCGCGGAACTTGGCGCCGCTCT
>CALGTT010000290.1 GCA_937901485.1 uncultured Ruminococcus sp. | reverse complement strand
TGAGGGAGATGATACAACCCTCGAAGGCGTTGCAAAACTGAAAGAACGCTTTGAATCCCATGGTGTAGATCTTACACATAAATTATATGAATCACATCACTATCAGTATATTCCCGAAATGCTGGTGGAATATCTGAAAACAAAGTATCCGAATTAACCGGATGCCGGAATTCTGATCGGCACAGCGCAGATGCGCATGATGCCTTGTAATTTCCCACAAAACCACATCCGCAAATTTATGAAAACCTGATAATAAATCCGAATTTGTTCCGGTGTTCTTTACATTTTGGGGAAGATATGATATCATAATAGCAAAGTAAACCAAAAGGAGAATGACTTATGAAACTTTCTATGATGAAGAAGCTGCTCTGTGCAGCAGTATCCGGCATGATGCTGATGGGCGTTGGCTGTGCAGGCGAGGGCGCATCCACAAGCGGTGCGGACGAATCCCTGAAGAAGGTACAGGACGCAGGCAAGATCATCCTCGGTCTGGACGCAACCTTCAAGCCGATGGGCTTCACCGATGAAAATGACGAGATCGTGGGCTTTGACATTGATGTGGCAGAGGAAGTCTGCGCAAGAATGGGCGTGGAGCTGGAGCTGTATCCGGTCAACTGGGATACCAAGGAGCAGGATCTGAACGCCGGCACGATCGACCTGATCTGGAACGGTCTGTCCGTTTCCGATGAGCGCAAGCAGGTCATGCTCATGAGTGAGCCGTACATGGACAATGAGATGGTATTCGTTGTGAACGGAAACAGCGATATCAAGGCACTTTCCGATCTGTCCGATGCAAAGATCGGTGTACAGAACGGTTCGACTGCACTCGATATTCTGAATGCTTCTGAAGTCGTTGCAAACGGCGGTACACCTGTAGAGCTGGCAACCAACGTAGAAGCTCTCCAGCAGCTGGAGCTGAACATGGTGGATGCTGTGTTCATGGATTCTGTGGTTGCAAACTACGAGATCGTTTCCACCGGCAAGGACTACAAGCTCCTCGAAGAAGGTCTGTCCTCCGAGCAGTATGCGATCGGTTTCCGTCTGGGCGATCAGGCTCTGTGCGATGAAGTGACCAAGACACTCAAGGAAATGGCAAAGGACGGCAAGCTTGCTGAGATTTCTACCGAGTGGTTCGGTTCTGATGTCACAACCATTAAGTAAGCGGATATACACAAAAGGGACACGGCTTGCCGTGTCCTTTCTTGATAGGAGGCTTCTATGAAAATCATCACCCTCATTGAAAACACCGCCGCAGAGGGTTTTCTCTGCGAGCATGGACTGAGTGTGTATGTGGAAACGGCACATCACAGGCTCGTTGTGGACACCGGACAGTCGGACGCGTTTCTGGAAAATGCCGAAAAGCTGGGCATTGACCTGACACAGGTCGATACCCTCGTGCTCAGCCACGGGCACTATGACCACGCAGGCGGCATCATGGGCTTTGCGAAGATCAATCCCCACGCAAAAATCTGGATGCAGAGAGAAGCCGGCGGCGAACAGTACCACGGTGACCGCTACATCGGCATCGACAAGGACATCCTCAAGCTGCCGCAGGTGCAGCTCCTTGACGGGGATCTGCGGCTGGACGAGGAGCTGTTCCTGTTCACGAATATCACCGGCAGGCGGCACTTCCCCAAGGATAACCTCAACCTCACGCGCCATGTGGACGGCAAGGTCGTGCTCGACGACTTCTGTCACGAGCAGTGCCTTGTCATCAAGGAAAGCGGCGAATATACGCTGATTTCTGGCTGTGCGCACAACGGCATCCTCAATATCATGGACAAATTCCGCGAGATGTTCGGCTGTGATCCGGTGCGCGTCATCAGCGGCTTTCACATGCGCAAGAAAACACCCTATGACGAGGACGATCTGCGGCAGATCAGGGCAGTGGCGCAGGAGCTTCGTGCCTATGATACGCAGTTTTTCACCGGTCACTGCACCGGCGATGCGTTCCCGTATCTCAATGAGATCATGGGCGCACAGGTGACGGCACTGCATTCGGGAGAAGCGATCCTGTAACCGTGCTTCACCGAAATGCACAAACCCGCTGTTTTTACTTTGTCAAGTATGTCACTTGTTTTTTGTCGAAATTTGTGGTATAATATAGCATAGGTATTTCCGATATAAGCCATGCCCCGTGCATGGCTTAAAAAATGCATTTGAAAGGAGGCGTATGGATTCACAAGGATTCATACAAACAACTTATGGAAAGTAACCTGATCATTATGCTCGTCACGATCGTCTGCTACATGCTGATGATGGTGGTCATCGGCATTCTTTGTTCAAAGAAGAACGAGAATGTCGGCGACTTCTACCTTGGCGGCAGAAAGCTTGGCCCGTTCGTCACTGCCATGAGCGCGGAGGCATCCGACATGAGCAGCTGGCTGCTGATGGGACTGCCGGGCGTTGCGTACCTCACCGGCTGTGCGGAGGCTGGCTGGACTGCCATCGGTCTTGCCATCGGTACATATGTCAACTGGCTGATCGTGGCAAAGCGTCTGCGCGTCTACACACAGAAATGCAACAACTCCATCACCATTCCGGATTTCTTCGCTAACCGCTACCGCGACAACAAGAACATCCTCATGGGCATTGCCGCACTCATCATTCTGATCTTCTTCGTGCCCTATACCGCATCCGGCTTTGCGGCTTGCGGCAAGCTGTTCTCCACCCTGTTCGGCATTCCGTACCATGCGGCAATGATCGCAAGTGCCATCATCATCATTGCCTACACCAGCGTCGGCGGATTCCTTGCGGCATCCACGACCGACCTGATCCAGAGTATCGTTATGACAGCAGCTCTGGTAATTCTGGTATTCTTCGGCGTATCCGCAGCAGGCGGCATGGGTGCTGTGATGGACAATGCAGAAGGTCTGAAGGATTATCTCTCCTTTACTGCACTGCACAATCCGGACGGCGGCGAATCCACGCCCTACGGCGCACTGCCCATTGCCTCCACGCTGGCATGGGGACTTGGCTATTTCGGTATGCCCCACATTCTCCTGCGCTTCATGGCGATTGAAGATAAGAATAAGGTAAAGACCTCCAGAAGAATTGCATCCGTATGGGTTGTGATCTCCATGGGCGTGGCAATTTTCATCGGCATGATCGGTAATGCACTGTCCGCACAGGGACTGATTCCGGTTCTCTCCGGCAGCTCCGAGGCTGAAACCATCATCATGAAGATGGCAACCTTTATGAGTGAACACGGCGCACTGCTGGCAATTCTGGGCGGTCTGATCTTCTCCGGCATTCTGGCATCCACCATGTCCACATCCGACTCCCAGCTGCTGGCGGCATCCTCGAGTATGTCCGAGAACCTGCTCAAGGGCATGTTCAAGGTGAAGATGGACAACAAGCAGTCCATGCTTTCCGCAAGAGTTGTTCTGGTGGTGATCGCAGTTCTTTCCGTATTCATCGCATGGAATCCGGACAGCTCCGTATTCCGCATTGTATCCTTTGCATGGGCAGGTTTCGGTGCAACCTTTGCTCCGGTCATGCTCCTTGCCCTGTTCTGGAAGCGTTCCAACAAGTGGGGCGCACTTGCCGGCATGGTATCCGGCGGTATCATGGTATTCGTCTGGAAGTTCGTGCTTGCACCGCTGGGCGGACTCTGGTCGATCTATGAGCTGCTC
This sequence comes from uncultured Ruminococcus sp., assembly GCA_937901485.1. Taxonomy (GTDB): domain Bacteria; phylum Bacillota; class Clostridia; order Oscillospirales; family Ruminococcaceae; genus UBA3855. The sequence goes on along the minus strand of CALGTT010000290.1, from coordinate 2,960 downwards.
CCTGCATTCGTTGTGGCACTCGTTGTCAATGTTGCGGTATCCCTCATCGTCAAGCAGGACGAAAAGGATATGGCAGATATGGCAGCGGAATTTGATGCGGTCAATGCTGAATTGAAGGCATAACAAACGATCCCCCATCCAACCGGATGGGGGATACTTTTATATATGGGATCACTTCACCGGAAATTCCTTCACGATACCGATCGAGAATTTCAGGATGTTCAGCGCATCCGCGGAATCGGGCTTGCCGCTGAGGTCAACGTCCGCATTCACAATGCCCTGCGCGGTCAGCTTTTCACCGATCAGCAGGTTTCTGTTCAGCGTGAGCACATCGAGAAGATTGACCTCCTTGTCACAGTTTACATCACCATACAGTGCCGCATCCGGTGCATCATCGGAGCTTTCCGTGGTTCCGGTCGTTTCTTCGGCGGGCTTGGTCGCGGGCTGTTCGCCCTCGGTGATCGGGTAGGTTTTGAGATCCGGCAGCTCATCGAGCGTGATGCAGTACTCGCTCTGGTAGATCTCAATCAGGTTTTCCAGCGGATTGTTCTGCTCACTGGTCAGATAATTCATGTACCACGGGCAGAAATACAGCCATGCTGCCTTGTCATTCACCAGATTTTCCAGCGACGGAATGGAATCGTTCTCCGTCATGGCAACCATCTTTTCGCCGTCCGTGCTCTGCACGAGGCTGTAGAACGTAGAGGAGATGGAGCTGAGATTCGGCATACCGTCCACAGCGTTGTACTTGTCATAGCCGACCATATCGACCACATCATCACCCGGATACCAGTCCGCAGAGGTTTCGTAGGTGTAGCCCGTCCACTGCCAGATCAGATTATCCAGACCATAGACATTCGTCAGCTGGTCATAGAGCAGGCGATAGAGTGCCTTGCAGGATTCGGGGCCTTCCGCACCCCACCAGAACCACGCGCCCTCGGCTTCATGCAGGGGTCTCCAGAGGATCGGCACATCGGCATCCTCCAGCTTCTGGAGTTCGCCGGCGATCAGTTCAATATCCTTGAGAACCAGCTCATGCTCCCATGTGCCCTCTGTCACGGCATTGGTAACGCTGAATGTGGTAAACGGCGTGTTTCCGGTGGATTCCACATAGAATGCGGTTTCCGTGCTGCCCTTTTCCGTGGGGACATTCCAGTGCCAGCTCACGGTGGCAATACCGCCGTATTCGTTCACCCATTCAATGCAGCGTTCCGGTGCCTGATCGCGCCAGTCGGAGGTGGTGTTATAGGCAAGGAAGTCGATGCCGCGGATGGCGGGCTGTTCGCCCGTGTGTTCGAGGATATATTCAAATTCTGCTTCGTTGTCTTTAATATAGGTATCCGGATCATTCCACGAATTATAGTTATGCGAACCGCAGTATTCCTGCTGACCGGCAAGGATGTGCTCACCATAAACATCGCACAGGTAATTGTACAGACGCTTGGTGGAATCGGATGCATTCGGATTGGAAAGCTGACGGGTGGGAGTCAGGTTCGTCAGGCTTTCGGATGCAGGCTGGAGTGTGAGGTAGTCAAAGAAGGTATAGCCCCAGTAGGATTTCAGCTCAATGGTATTCTCACCCTTCTGAAGATTCACAACACCGCCGGAGGTCTCTGCAAAGGTCAGGTTGTGTTTGAAGCTCACCTCGCCTTGATTCACGCCGTTGATGTTGAGATACTGCACCTTTTTGTTCGGATCATACGGCTCTGCATAGCAGATGTTCATCTCATAGAGTCCTGCTTCCGGCACATTCACAGTCACACTGACGGTCGTGCCCTTCTGGTCGAGGTAGGAAAAGCCCGTGCCGGAGAAATTGGTGAGGTCATAGTCCTCGCCCGTGCTGTCCTCGGCTGTGTTGCCTGTCCAGCCCTCCTTGTGGATCTCGCCGCCCTGTGTTGCGCCGTCCTCGAATTCATATTTAAGGATCTCGGCTGCCTTTGCCTGCGGCACATCCTGCATCTGCGGCACTGCCAGCATCGGAACGGCAAGTGCGGCTGCTGTCAGCAGAGCTGTGGCTGCTCGGAAATGTGTATGCTTCATATGTTCCCTCCTGTTTAAGTAAAAAGCGAATTAAATATACTTTAATTATAGCACATGGTTTCCTTAAATGCAAGGGGGAAAATGTAAATATTCTTGGAAAAAGCATGAAAGGCATTGAATTTTCAAAAAAACTCCCCCTAAAGCGGGGGAGCTATCCTGTTTCATCGTGCCGCTGCTCTGGTAAGAAAACGGAGCGCATCGTTCTCTGCGCTCACCTCCACGCAGTCACCGGCGCGGATCTCACCGCGCAGCCACATACGGGAGAGGGGATTTTCGATCTCACGGGTAATGAAGCGGCGGATGGAGCGCACGCCATACTGCTGGGTCTCACGGCAGACGGCGGCGGCGTGCACAGCCTCTTCGGAGAAATGCACCTCCAGCCCCATCCGATTGGCGCGTTCTGTGACCTCTGTGAGGCGGAGCTTTGCGATCTGCGCAAGGCTTTCGGTGCTGAGCCGTGAAAAGGTCAGGATCTCATCCATACGCCCGATCAGCTCCCGCGGCAGGGCACTGCGGAGGGATTCGGGGGCACTCCCCTGCTCCGTTTCGATGTTTCTTTCGAGAAATCCGACATTCTTGACAGTTTCATGCATACCGAGGTTGGAGGTCATGAAGATCATGCAGCTGCGCAGGCTGATCTTTCTGCCCGAACCGTCGGTGAGAATGCCGTCTTCGAGCATTTGCAGGAGGATGTGCAGCACATCGGGGTGTGCCTTTTCGATCTCATCGAACAGCACCAGACTGCACGGTCGGCGGCGCAGGTGCTCACAGAATCGAGTTTCCTCCTCATATCCTGCATAGCCGGGCGGCGCACCAAGGAGCTTAGCGACGGCGTGCTGTTCCATAAATTCGGACATATCGACGGTCAGGAGGGCATCCTCCGAACCGTGCAGGACTTTGGCAAGTGCGCGGACAAGTCC
>CALGTT010000289.1 GCA_937901485.1 uncultured Ruminococcus sp. | reverse complement strand
GTGCAGGGGCAGAGCCCCTGCAAAGAGAGGTGAACTATCCATGATAGACGTATGCCTTGCCGGAACGGGGGGGATGCTGCCGCTTCCTGATCGGTGGCTGACCTGTTGCTGGCTGGAATACAACGGAAAAGCGGCTCTCATCGACTGCGGCGAGGGCACACAGATCACGCTGAGCAAGCACGGCTGCAAGCTCAGCAAACTGGACGCGCTGTTCATCACGCACACCCACGCCGACCACATTTCGGGACTTCCGGGGCTTCTGCTGTCCGTCGGCAACTGCGGACGCACAGAACCGCTGACCATTTACGGCTTTTCAGGCATCGGGTATGTCATCGACCAGCTTTCCTGCATCTGTCCGGTACTCCCCTACCGTGTAGAGGTGCGCGAGCTTTCCTGCACAGAAATTTCCACACTTATTTGGAATGGTCTGGAGGTGCGAAGTCTCCCCCTGCGCCACCGCATGGACTGCCTCGGCTACTCGTTCACGCTCCGCCGCAAGCCCGTATTCAATCCGCAGAAAGCGCAGAATCTCGGCATTCCCGTGCAGTACTGGAAACAGCTCCATGCCGGTGAAACGCTCACGCTGAACGGGACGGAATACACACAGGATATGGTGACGGATGAAGCCAGAAAGCCCCTGAAGCTCACCTATATGACGGATACGGTGTATTTTCCGGAGATGATCGATTTTGCAAAGGATTCCGACCTGCTGGTCTGTGAGGGGATGTACGGGGATGATGATTATATCCCGAAAATGCTGGAAAAGGGGCATATGGTCTTTTCACAGGCGGCGGAGCTTGCGAAAGAATCCGGCTCCTCCCGTCTGTGGCTGACGCATTACAGTCCGGCACTCTCCAATCCTGCGGAATATACGGAAATGGTGCAGGCGATCTTTCCGGATACGGTCGTGAGTACGGATGGGCAGAGGATGACATTAAAATAGCAATCAACACCACATACTATAAAACTATACAACCCCCGACAATCGTCGGGGGCGTTTTTTGTCATCAGTTGAGAAATGCCGGAAATCCATTGACGAGGGGCATTTTTTGTGCTATAATAAAGAGAATACAACTTTATGCAAGCTGTAGTAAGAATATAGATGGGAGGAATCTAAACGTGTTCCCGATCGTTCGTAAGAAGGTGCTCAATCCTTCTGTTACCCTGATGGAAATTTCTGCTCCCTACATCGCCGCAAAGGCAATGCCGGGGCAGTTTATCATTTTCCGTGTCGATGAAACCGGTGAGCGTGTGCCGCTGACCATTGCGGATTTTGACCGTGAAAAGGGCACAATTACAATTATTTTCCAGATCGTCGGCTATTCGACTGAAAAGCTGAATTCCCTTTCCGAGGGCGACAGCATTCTGGATGTGGTAGGCCCGCTTGGTCTGCCGACCGAATATCCCGAACATGCAAAGCGTGTCTGCGTTATCGGCGGCGGCGTGGGCTGTGCAATCGCCTATCCGCAGGCAAAATATCTCCATGCACAGGGCGTGCAGACGGATGTCATTGCAGGCTTCCGTTCGAAGGAGATCGTCATTCTGGAGGAGGAATTCAAGGCGGCTTGCTCCGAGCTGATCCTCTGCACGGATGACGGAAGCTACGGCAGACAGGGCTTTGTCACACAGGCATTGCAGGCGCAGATCGATGCAGGCGTGAAGTATGATGCTGTGATCGCCATTGGGCCTGTGCCGATGATGAAATTTGTCTGCGAGCTGACAAAAAAGTACGAGATCCCGACCATCGTTTCCCTCAATCCCATTATGGTGGATGGTACGGGCATGTGCGGCGGATGCCGTGTGACGGTGGATGGAAAGATCCGCTATGCCTGTGTGGAAGGACCGGATTTTGACGGTCATAAGGTGGATTTCGATGAGCTGATGAAGCGCAACGGCACATTCCATGAGCGTGAGGCGGCTTGCAGAATGCTCAGACAGGCGGAGAACCTGTAATATCGGTAATCTCATTTGGAGGAGTGGTAAGAATGCCGAATATGGCAATGAATAAAGTACCGATCCCTGAACAGGATCCGAAGGTACGAGCAAACAATTTTGACGAGGTAACGCTCGGTTATACTGCTGAAATGGCAGTCGAAGAAGCGCAGAGATGCCTGAACTGCAAGAACATGCCCTGTGTGTCTGGCTGTCCGGTGGGCGTGAAGATTCCGGCGTTCATCTCCCAGATCGCCGAGGGCGATTTTGAGGGTGCATATCAGACCATCCGCCTGACAAATGGTCTGCCGGCGGTCTGCGGCAGAGTCTGTCCGCAGGAAAGACAGTGCGAAAGCAAGTGCGTCCGCGGCATCAAGGGCGAGCCGGTCGGCATCGGCAGACTCGAACGCTTTGCGGCGGATACCCACATGAAAAACGGCGATACTGCTGTAGAAAAGCCCGTTTCCAATGGTCACAAGGCTGCCATTGTCGGCGCAGGACCGGCAGGTCTGACCTGTGCAGGGGATCTGGCAAGAATGGGCTATGATGTGACGGTTTTTGAAGCATTCCATGTTGCCGGCGGCGTGCTGATGTACGGCATTCCGGAATTCCGTCTGCCGAAGGATATTGTCCAGAAGGAAGTGCAGAATCTGCGTGATCTGGGCGTGAACATCATGACGAACATGGTCATCGGCAAGGTGCTTTCCGTGGATGAGCTGCTGGAACAGGGCTATGAATCCATCTTTGTCGGTTCAGGTGCTGGTCTGCCCCGTTTCATGGGCATTGAGGGCGAAGCTCTGGTTGGCGTGTGCT
>CALGTT010000288.1 GCA_937901485.1 uncultured Ruminococcus sp. | reverse complement strand
TATCACTTCCTTTGAAAAAAGTCCAGCTCTGGGCTGGACTTTTTCGACAGACTGACGCCGCCTGCATGAACAGGCGGCGTTCTTATTATTTATTGCCAAACAGGTTTTTAAACAGACCTGTTTTTTTCTTCGGTTCTTCCGGCTTCGGGGCTGGCTTCGGTTCAACGCGGCGCAGCTTGGGAAGATCACTGCCGTTCGTGCAGCTTTCCTCCGCATATGCCGGCGGCTTCTGTCCGCCGAGCTGTTCGTCAAATTTCCTGTGTTCCTCCGCTTTTTTTGCCAGATATCTCCCGTGCTTCTCGGATACTTTCTTCTGGAAACGAAGCATTTCATCGTAAATTGTCACGAAATCCAGACAGCCCGCGCTGAGCTGTTCACAGCTTTTCGGTGTGAGCAGTGCGGCATAATGGCGATCCTGAAGTGTTACCTCATAATACCAGACATGATCGGACGGATAGTCCGCAAGCTTTTCCTTTGCCTCCGCCTTCAGCTTCTTCTGGCGTTCAATGCTGTAGTGATGCTTGGCATTGTAGATATCGGGGTATTTCCGCTTGGAGCATGAGCCGAGGGTAAGTCCGGGGAATTGCCGGAAGTCCGGCGCAAGGGAGGCATAATGATACTCGCAGCGATCCCTTGGCAGCCTGATCTCGCTGAGATCCTCGATGGAATCGAAGGCATCTGCACTGACATCAACGGACAGCGGCGGAAACAGGAGGGGCAGAAGATTCTGCGGGAATCCGGTCATGGCAAAGCTGAACGGCGTTTCCGAGCCAAGCATGGCTTCTGCCATGCGTCCGAGCCGCTGCGCCTGCTCCTGCGTAATGCTGACCGCACCGGCAAGCGTGTCGATCTCCGCAAGCGTAAGAAAGGCTTCTCCCCGTTTCTGCCAGCCGGCAGCGCAGAGGTACAGAAGCTGCACACGGCAAAGCCGCCATGCGGTGCGAAGAAATTCCTGCGGCACGAGAAAGCCACGCAGTATCGGGAGATATCCGGCAGGGGTAACACTCGCACTGAGCATGACCAGACCTTCCGGAATGCAGCAGCAGAACAAACTGCCGCGGATGCTTTCTGCCAGACGTTCGGGATTTTTGGATGCATTGAGTTTTTTGTGCAGGGCATTGTACAGCTCCTGCAGCATGGCATAGCTCTGCTTCTCGATCAGCTCGCTTTTCACAGCGGCGTTTGAAAATTCCAGCTCATGCAGACTGATGGAAAATGCTTGATACTGCATGGTTACACCTCCCTGCGGAATACATAGTACTGATGCGGCTGCTGTTTGTTGGTGCTGACCTCCATGTCCAGATGCTTCGCCAGAGAACGGATGATCTCTGCCTCTGCACAGAGCTGCTGCATTTCCACACCCTTTTCCGCATCAAGGAAAATTTCGCTGCTCTGGAGGAAATTGTGCTGCTTGTCCGGAATCTTTTCATCATGCACGCTCCAGAAGCGTCCCTGCTCATTGCGTCCGTACTGGATGTGGTGGTATTGCAGGATGCATTTGCGGAATTCTTTTTGCAGGGGGCGTTTCTGGATATATTCAATGCTGCGCATTGCGTCCGGAATCTCCTGCACAGCGGGCTTTTGCAGTGTGGAAAAGACCGCCTGTATGCCGTAGTGTGCGCCGATCTCTGCATTGAAATAGTCGGCAAGCGGCCCGAAAATGAACTGGAACGGGAACGAGGACTGGTTGATGCAGTTGTTCAGTGCAATGAAGCTGTTCTGTGCCGCCGCATCCGGCAGGATGGACAGCAGCTCCTCCGGCGGGCGCGCATCGAGGAGGGGGTTATAGACCACAGCTTCGGGCAGGGTGACGGAGGATTCGATCGTACCGCGGCGCAGTCTGCCGTACAGGGAGGAATTATCCCTGCGCATCCACAGAAGCAGTGAGGGCAGGAGTGCAAAGAAGCGGTCACGCTGTTCATAGGGACAGCACCAGCCTTCCATTGACCAGACATCGAAATTACGCGCTTCCTTGAGCCATGTGCCCTTTTCGTCGCCCTCCGCACGCGTACAGCGCAGCAGTGCACAGCAATAGGGCGGCGGCATACAGATGAACATGTAGGTATTCGCCCACGGGTTGTCGTCCGTGCGGAATGCTTCGGGCAGGCGGTCACTCTGGTCGCCGCCCATCCACAGCTCGTTGAAACGATCCATTGCCATGAGCATGTCCTCCGTCCAGTAGGCGGGGGCTGCAAACTGCTGGTAGCCGGCAAGACGCTCCACACCTCTGCCATATACCATAAGGTCAAGTTTCATGTCGATCACTCCTTTGTAGTGTTGCCCGCTTCTGCAAGCGGCGCACCCTCGGTCAGTGCCTCCAGCTGGGAGGCTGCATAGAGTCCGCGGACTGCCTGCGCGTACTGAAGCCGTGCACGGTCAAGCTCCAGCATACGGCGGACGGAATCCTTCTGATTTTTGCTGCGTCTGCGGCGGATGGTCGTCAGACTCTCCTCGATGACAGCATTCAAAAACTGCTGGCGCGTAAGTGCGGACACTCTCATTGTTTCCCAGAAAAGGGTATCTATACCATAGGGATAGGGATTATCCGCCCCTCTCTGCTTGCCGCCGAGGTAGCCGTAGGGATTGTACCAGCTGTAGCCGCAGCGTCTGCCCTCGGTGAACTGACGCAGTGCAGGGTAAGTTTCAAAGAGATATTCACGCTGGGAAAGCTCCTGTGCCGGTTCTTCCCCGCAGCGCAGTGCAAAGCAAAGGGAAGTGCGGTCGGATTCAAGAAGCTCGTGAAGACGCTCCTCCAGAAAGCGGACATCCGGCTGATCGACGATGACAAGCACGGTGTCGGTATTGTCCGATTCCCATTCGGGAGAATAACAGCAAAAGCCCACTCTGCCGCAGAACTGATCCTCCGCTTCCAGCGTCAGATCCAGTGTATCGGGGATCTGCTTGGCATCGCGCAGGGCTTCAAGCAGCGAATAGGATGCGGCACTGTGCGTTGCACGCAGGACGGCACTGATATTTTCCGCGCCCTGGGCGATCTCCTCGCCCTTGTCACGGATGCTCACGAGCACATCCCTGTGCTTGCGGCGCACACTGCTCTGCACCATATTGGTCACAATGGCACTGAGGAGGATGCGTGCTTCGTCGGGATCTTCCGCAAGCACTGTGATTTCATGATCCTTGTCCGGCAGCATATCACTTTCCTCCCTTGACGCTTCTTGTGTCGCCGACGGCATCGGTGATCTCCTTTGCGCATACATGGCAGGGCATCTGATCGAACACGCCGGTCTTGGAGGTGATCGCCGAACGGAATCTCTGGAACATCTGGAGCTGATGACGAACAGCTTCGCGGTGTGCCCTTTCATCACGGTTCAGACCGCGAAGCGCACCGCGCAGACCGCCGAACTGTGCACTCTCTGCCGCAAGCTTCTGTTCCTCGACCATGATGGCAGTGTACAGACAGAACAGGATGGCGGTGTCGATGTTCTCCTGATGCATGTCAGCATCCCTGAGCAGCACGTTGTAATCGTCCACATTCGGCGTACCATCGCTCTTTCTGCCGATCGCGGACACGGGCACAACGCCGTAGCTCCACTTCTTGTACTTTGCCTTGGAGAAGGTGGATTCGAAGATGTACTCGCGCAGATCATGCGCCGCACGCGCATAGTCACCGCGGCTGATCCTGCTGTCCACCTGCGGGCTGTCGGTCTGGGTAATGGCAAGGAGCACGGTGATGTCCTCCGAACCAAGTGTCTTGAACAGGTTATTGATGGAATTGGCAGTCACCGCTTCCTTGGTGGGCTGATCCTTGAACATGGGATCGTTCGCACCAGCCTTTTCCTCAATGGTATGGCTCAGCTCTCTTGCATTGGCAAGCACGATGGCGGCATCACTGCGGTACACCTGATCAGAAAGGATCTCCAGCATCTTTTCCGGTGCATCGCTTGCCGCATCCAGAAGCTCGCCGGCGTAGTCGGATACGGTCAGGCGGCAGACGGGTTCATGATTGACGCAGACCTCAAAGGTGAATTCCATGAATCGTGTACTCTGCGTACCGGGGTTGAAGCCCTTTTCACGGTTGATGGCATTCTTGGCAAATTCTGCCTGCATCAGCTGGGATTTTTTCAGCTTGTCCGCGCCGGTCGCGTCCTCAAGCTGGTAATCATTCGCCGGCAGATCCTCCGAGGCGGACGGCTTTTCCGCCGGTGCACCTGCCTTGGCAAATGCTGCCGCGAATGCAGGCGCAGCACCGCCCTGCGGGGCACTGAGGTTCTGGAATGCGGGCACGCCCGCAGTGCTCACACGCTGGAATTCCTCCGCAGCGGCAGCCGCCTGCATATCTTCCACATGCTCCAGCTCTACCTTGTCTGCGGCGGCATTGAATTTCGCCGCACCGCGGTGCATTCCGACAATGTTGAAGTGGATCTTGTTGTCGTCACCCATTCTGACAACACCGTCCACGAATGCCTGATTGATGCCGGAAAAGAACGCTGTTTTGCCCGAAGTCGAGCCGCCCAGCAGCGTTACTACAAATTCTTTCAGTTCAGCCATAAAGATTCTCCCTTTATATGTTCTCGTCTGTTCTCATGGAATGAGCAGGATCAGTACTGTCACGGACACTGCAAGCGCAGCAAACAGTACGAACCTGCGGAAATGCCCCATGCCGCGGGACAGTCCGCGGATGAGCAGCTGTACATAGCGGATCGCGCCAAGTGCCGTGACCAGAACGCCCAGCAAACGCAGCAGCATCCATGCAGGGCTTGCCGCCGCCTCGTATCCGAACACCTTTGTGCCGAAATACAGCGCAGTTTCCGCGCCGCATAAAAGCAGAAGCCACATAAGCACCGTGCGCAGGGTATACTGCGGCATGACCTCCGGCATACGTACTTCATACCCGCCCTCCGGTTCTTCGCGCCTGAAGATCATACCGCGCTCGCGGATATCGGCAGGACGAAGCTGCACGGCAAGGTTGCTGCCGGCTTCCAGCTCTGCGGGCTTCTTGTAATACCGCTTATAGCAGGTGCGGCAGACATGCTCCGTGCCGCTGCGATAGGCTGCATAGGAGATCTTCCTGCCGTCAGTATATTTCCGGCGGCAGACCATGCAGCGTTCCGAGGCGGTCGGGGTATATTTTTCTGAAAAAGCCATTTTGCAAGCTCCTCCTTATTCCATAAACTGCGCCGGTACATCCGCCGCGGTAAAGAGATAGGCATTCTCCGGCACGGGCAGTGTTCCCATCGCACGGGCAGCCGCGGCACGGCTGCGGTTTTCGGGGGTATCCGCACCGTAATGCGTTTCTGCGATCTCGCCGAGCACCCTGCGGTAGCGGATCTGCTTCATCTGCTCATGAAGCTGGCGGACAAGACGGGCATTGCCGTCCTTCGATTTGCCGGATGCGTAGAGCCGTTCCAGCAGTGCACGCACGGCATCGGCACAATCGGGCGAATATTCGTCCTTTTCCTTTTTGCACATTCTCCCGAAGATCGAAAAGAGCTGCTGTGCATTGTAGTCCGGAAATTCGTAGATCTTCAGACGGGAGGCAAGTCCTGCGTTCTGCGCGAGGAATTCCTGCACCTTGTTTTTGTAGAGGATAAGTACGATGTTGAATTTCCGGCGGTCGGTTTCCATGCGGTTGAGCATGGCGTGGATCGCGTCCTGACCGCCGCGTTCGAGAAGCTGGTAGGCTTCCTCAATGACAAGGACGGCGTTCTTCTGGCAGGCTTCATCCATCTTCTTGTTGATGTTCTCCGCACTTCCCGACACATACTGGCTCATCAGCTCCGAGGCATCAACATAGATCGGCTCACTTCCGCCGAGGATGCCGAGGGTATGATAAAGGTCGGCTGTGAGCTGTGCGGCGGTGGATTTGCCCGTGCCGGGATTACCTGCCCAGATCATATGGGACGGGCCGGGATACGGAATGCCCTTTTCCTGACATTCCACGCGGATGGCAAGCTGGTCGTTGAACATGTCCGCAAGGAACTCCAAGCCTTCATATTCATAGAGCTTGCTGTAGATATCCTCCGCGCTGAAGCCGCGCTTTTCAAAGAGGGAAACTCTGTCCTCAAAATCCGCACGCTCCACGGTCACTGTCAGACGCTCCTCGCGGCTGATCTGACCGCCGCGCTGTTCCAGCTCCAGCATGTGACGGTAGCTGGCGCATCGCTTGACCTCGCTTGCCAGATTGTTGATATCACGCGCATTGCCGAAATGCTTGCGGTCGCGGTCGGCAAAATAATTCTCAAAGAACACCGGCAGACCTGCTTTGACCTCCTCGGAGAGCAGTGTGCGCTGTCCGCTGATGCCCTCCTCCTTTCCGAAGCGGCTTTCGAAGATCTTTTGCAGCAGATCCGGCTGGTATTCGGTCAGGGTGATGACATTGGACGCGCTGAATCGGGAATACAAGCCCTCGTTCATTGCCCAGACCTCATGCATTCTGTCCGCATAGCCGGCGAAGATGATGCACTGGCGGTAATTGGGATTGGTCATGGCGGCAACGATGGTATTGAACACCTCGTCACAATAGGAAATGCCGCCGTCCCCTGCCTTTTCCGCGATGGAATACACTTCATCCACAAGGAGCACGCCTTCCTGTGCCTCCTCGATCTTGGCGGCGGTCTTGATGGCAGTCGAGCCGACATATTCACCCACGAGCTTGTCACGCGAGCCGTCCACGGTATGACCGGATTTGAGCACGCCCTCGCGCTGGAGGATGCGTCCGATCAGTCCTGCGATCTCGGTCTTGCCGACACCGGGCGGACCTTGCAGCACAAAATTCGGGACTTTGCCGCGCGTGCCGCCGGCTTTCTGACCGGATTCGAAACGGTCAACGGTCAGCTCTGCGGTTTCGTTTTCTGCCGGCACATCGCTGTCATAGAGTGCGCGGTAATTGGTGATGAAGCTGTTGAGAACATGATACGCGGACTCCCAGCCCTGTTTCTGACGGAGGATCTCCAGAGGATCCTGTTCATCCTCAAATTTGCCGGCTGCCAGAGGATAGCATTCCTTGACATCCTCCATCGTCAGCATGACCTCCGGCGTGCCCTTGCTGCGCATGAACTGTTCAAGGCTCTCCTTCATGACCTTGAGCTGTGTAAAGCCGCCATCCCTGTTATAGAAACTCAGGGCGCGGACGAGCTGTTCCTTTTCTTTGCGGCGAAAACGCAGATATACAGTCATCTGCGTGCCGTCCGCACGGCGCAGAACCGTGCCTTTCAGACGCAGATGCTCCAGCAGTGCGCCCACCTCGTCATGCATCGGTGCGCCGACGATCAGGCTGGCGTTGTGGTTGAATTCACCGCCGCGCAGAAAGAGGGATTCAAGAATGGCAACGCGGTTTTCGTGCAGCATCGTCTGCAAGCCTGCGCTGTCGAGCGTCTTGGAAAGGAAGATGCAGATATTCTCGTTTTCGTTCGGCAGTCCCTTCCACTCCTCGAAATGCTCCAGCAGCTGTCTGCCGACGGGCTGGTCATTGAGCTTGATCAGATCCTCAAGGCTTGTAAAAACGAGTGCTTTCGGACGCTGTGTATCCAGCATGAAGCGGTGTGCCGCAACGGGCAGGCGTTCGCCGGTGATATTCCGAAGGGTATATTCCAGCTTTTCCGGCTTTTTGCCCGATTGCTCCTGCACAGGGGCGGTCGGGATCGAAAAATCATCATCATCGTCGTCGAGGTCAATATAATCACTGCTCGCCTGCACGGGCGCGGGCTTAGGCTCGTCTTTCGGCTTCTTTGCGTCCTTTTTCCTGCCTCTGAGAATGTCAAAGGCATCCACGCCCGCGGGATTGACTGCATAGAACATCTCACGCTGGCTGGAACAGAACACAACACTTTCATAGCCCATCGCCTGCAAACGCTGGACAAGCAGCTCCTCAAAATTCAGAACCCACCCGTTTGGCAGGCAGAAGATATCACTCAGCTCACCGGAGATGCAGAACATTCTGGTGGATACTTTCTTAAAAATGGATGACATGTCTGGTTTCCCCCTTAGCTCTGCGGTTTCTGATAGGTATCGCGCACGCCGGGGTTGGTGCAGCGGTGGCGGAGCTGGAGCTGCTTTCCGACATTGCTCTGACGGATCATTCCGCAGTTTGCCTCACGCTCCTTGGCTCTGGCACGCTCCACCTCAAAATAATTCCCCTCGTACTCGGTATGGTCTTCAATATCAATATGCATGGCAACATGCCCCTCCGCATCGGTTTCGGCATTCAGTCGCAGGTACAGCCTTTCGCCCGTTTCGGCATGTTCCAGACGGATGATGCGCGAATCGAGATCGGATACCGCCCTGTCCTCCTCGGTCAGCGGAATGAGCTGATAGCCCTTCTCTGCATAACGCTTCACCAGAAGCTTGGCGGTTTCCCGACGCAGCAGCAGGTTATGCAGACGTTCATATGCCGTTGCCGTTTCCTGCATGAACCTTGCCTGCCAGTCACCCATGCGGTCAAGCAGCTCCATCAGATGCTCCGGCGCATAGTCGCGGTAATTCTCGGCAGTCAGCTGTTCCTGCCATCCTCCAAGCTCCTGTGTGAGCTGTTCCCACGCGCCGCGGTAATAGCGCGGAAAATCCTCGATCTCCAGCTCGCGCTCCTTGCCGCTGCAGGTTTCGCGGAAGGTATAGGAGATCTTCTCATGCTCCTGCATCATCTGGCGGAAATTGGAAAGCATTGCTGTGCAGTCCGTATGCAGGCGCATCGTCCTGCATTCCGCCTCCATATATTCCTGTACACGCAGGAGGATGGTATCCTTCAGTGCGTATGCCTGCGACAGTGCTGCCTCCGGAAGTCCCTCTGCAAGGGATGCCTCGGCTTTGTCATATGCGCGGCAGCAGGCTTCATATGCCGCGCGTCCGGACGCGCTCTCGGAACAGCGTGCATTCAGATCCTCAAGCATCTGCGCGGTCTGCGCAAGCTCTGGGGCAAGGATCTGAAGGATCGCTACTCGGTGCTTTGGCTCTATTTTGATCTGTTTGGAGGCTTGGAAGCATGAAAAACACCACGATGGATCTGATGAAAAACTCGCTCCT
>CALGTT010000287.1 GCA_937901485.1 uncultured Ruminococcus sp. | reverse complement strand
CAGAATGAGTGGACACCGCTGGCTGTCCGCAGGGCGAACTGGCGTAAGGGCATGGAATTGAGTGATGCTCCCTGCTGTATCCTTCCTGTATTCCGCAGGGAGGTGCTGGATGCCCTGCGTCCGCTGATTGCAGGATCGGTGGAAGAACTGGAGCTGGTCTGTCTCGACGGCGACTACTGCGGCGTGAATGTCACTGCGGTTCTGGACGTGATCGACTACACAAAGTCAAAACGCATTCCCTGCGATGAAATGCAGAGGAATATGGTATTTGAAAGATATGCGTTCAAAGATTGCCTTGAGCTGCGGCAGCATCACATTTTCAAAATTGTGGACGAGCCGCAACGATGGGCATTCGTGTCGGATGCGTTCAAGACGATTGTGGAATCAATGGGATTTACTGGTTTCATCTTCCGGCTGGTCTGGGATAGCGAAGTCGGTGCTATACCATTATGAGCAGCAGAGCAAAAATGCTGAACACAATAGGCTGAAGGCGGATATATTGGGGTAGGAACGGACGCAAAATTCAACCGGAGGAAATCAAGTTAACCAAATCATAAGGAAACTTCATGAATGACAAGATAGAATTTGGACGGTTCATTACCAATCAAAGGCAGTGTCATTCTATGAAAAGTCAGGCACTGGCGGAGGAACTCGGCATTTCTGTGGGCTATTTAAGCCAGCTGGAGCATGGTCAGCGAACCAATCCCAGCCCGGAACTGCTTGAGAACCTCGCCTGCGTCCTGCACCTGAACAAGCAGGAAACTGAAATCCTGTACGATCTGTATGCAAAGGCAAACGGGATGCTCAGCCCTGATGCAGCGGCATATGCCGCATCCCGCCCTATCGTGGTACAGGCACTGCGAGCTGCACGGGATGCCAATGCGACGGATGCGGATTGGATGAAATTCATAGATTGGCTGAAAAATGAACAATGATTTTGCGGTGCAGACCGCAAAATTGTTAGCCAAGTTTTAGCTGGTCAGCAAAAATGAGGATGAGGAAGATGTGACAGAGGAAAAAGAGAAAACGCAGTACCAGATCCGCTGCCCCGTCTGTGACGGGCGGCTTTGTGATGTGGTGACGGATCAGGAATTGGCATTTCCGCTGTATCCGCCATCGTGTGCATTAGTAATCAAATGCTGGAAATGCCGTAAAAAAGTAAATATCGTAGAAGTAAACTTATCCAGTCCCATTTATCATCATAGTCAAAATGATGATATAGCCGCAGAATGCGGCGTTTGGGAATGAATAAAACCAAAGTTTTAGTACAGACACCACACATACGAAAGTATGGAGTAGGAGTTTGACAAGCTTTTAAAGCATTGTCGAATCCTGCTCTGTTTTTGTTTTTTCGAGTAAACTCCGTTCTGCTTTAAAAGCAGAAACGGAGATTTTTTATGCCCTTTTGCAGCAAATGGCAATGCAGCATTGCCGCATATCCGTGACTTCCTTCGTTTTGATGCAAGAAATTGAAACGGAGGAAACTATGGAAAAGAGATTTTTGAGTGTGTTCAATCCCAGTACGGGACAATACGAAAACGTTGAGGTTACTGAGGTGTTTTATCATGCCTACAGGCGAATGAACTGGAGAGAAGAAAAGCGTGAGCAGAAATATCAGAGTTGGTTCATCCCCTTTTCTTCGCTCAAGGGCGGCTTGAATGGAGCGTTCCAGAACTTCCATGAGTTTATCACGAATATTAATAATCCTGAGAATATCATGGACGCAAATGCGGAAAAATGCTGTCTGTTTAAGGCGTTGCAGGCACTCGAAGAAGATGAACTCAGGCTGATATACTACATATTCTACAGGGATATGACGGAGTCGGAGTGTGCTAAACTATTTGGCTATAGTAAACAAGCAATCAATAAAAGAAAGAAGCGGTTATTGTGCAAAATTGCTGAACTTATAAAAAACTTTGAAGAATAAGGTTGTCAAGCCACTTATTTTATTCCGATACAGGTGTAAAAGCACAAAAAGGAGCTTTTGCTGAATCTTGAAAATCGAATACCAACAACAGGAATACATGAATCCTGCGGTCGGCAGCAAACCGGCAGCTACACAAGCCATACGCCACGACCTCGGAATGAGCGAGCGAACAATATGAGCTTGGAAATCGGGGCAGCACCCCGTGAGCGATGAAACGCAGGAGGATAATGATACTTCCGTCCAGTCACAGCACCCCTTGGTCGGGGAATCAGGCAATGAGGGCGGCTCCGGAGCGAACCTCGGAGGGATGAGATTTCCATGAGAGCGATACGCTGTCGCTCGTTCCTGCTGCTCCGCCGTGACGGGGTCGAGGACGAATATCACGGACGTTTGATACATGAAAATACGCAGAATACAGCGGAAATTGTGCATCAAACGGAGGAAGAAATGACAATACGGCGGCGATTTCTGCCGCCGTTTACATAGACTGGAGGAGGCGAAACGATGTGGAGATCAAAAGCGACAAGAAAATGCGGAAATACAGCCAATGGCAGCCGATCATCTGCGGCGAAGGCAGCAGCATCCCCCAGCCGACGATCCGACTGCCGCCGCATCACCCATGCCACGGCTGTGTCTGGTACGACCGAAACAATGACGTGCTGTTCTGCCCATTCAGGAGTTGTATCAGATACAAAAAGGGTTTCACTGTGCGATAAATTGACTGTAAAGCGAGGCAACATCTATTATGCAGATCTGTCCGGAACAATCGGCAGCGAGCAGGGCGGCATCCGTCCGGTGCTGGTGGTGCAGAACGATGTGGGAAATTTCCACAGTCCCACCATCATCATCGCCCCGATTTCTACAGCCGGAAAGCATTATCTGCCGGTACATATCCGCATTGGCAAAAGTGGCGGACTTTCGAGAAATTCCACTGTTTTTCTGGAACAGATCCGCACGATTGACCGACAGCGTATCCGGCATTATGTGGGAACGCTGGACGGCAAAATGATGCGAAAAGTCGACGATGCAATAAAAAACAGTTTAGGAGTGAATTTATGAAAAAATACGGACAAGCGGAATATGCATGTTATCTGCTTGAAAAATTTGTGCAGGAAAAACTGGCAGGACTGACTGCGGAGCAGAAGAAACTGTGCATGAAGAAACTGCGTGAACAAGTAATTTTCTGCTTTCCATCCACAAGAGAATTGGAGGTGGGCGGATGATCGGATTTATTATCGGCTTAATGCTTGGTGGAATCGGAGGTATGCTGTTTACCTGCTGCTTTGTCACAGCAGGGTGGGCTGACCGTGGGATGGAATGCACAGAAAATGAGGATGAAATTTGTTGACTATGGTGATTCCATTCTGCACGAAAATGTGGTATGGTGATAGAAACAGGGTAAAAAGGAGGTGGCGAGATGCCGACAGTAACCGTAATCCAGCCGACTTTGGTCGAAAATACGGAGAAAATAAGATCAGCGGCGTATTGCCGTGTCAGCTCCAGCAGTGAGGATCAGCTCAATTCCTACATGGCACAGGTGACGTATTACAGCCATAAATTCGAGGATTCCGAAACGGAAACGCTCGTTGATGTGTACGCTGATGAGGGCATCACCGGTACTCGTGAGGACAAGCGTGACGA
Organism: uncultured Ruminococcus sp.; assembly: GCA_937901485.1. Lineage (GTDB taxonomy): Bacteria > Bacillota > Clostridia > Oscillospirales > Ruminococcaceae > UBA3855. Next base: position 1,068 of record CALGTT010000287.1, on the reverse strand, counting down.
GTTCCAGCGGCTCATGCAGGACTGCCGCAGGGGGAAGATCGACCGGATCTATACGAAGTCGATCAGCCGTTTTGCGAGGAATACCAAGGACTGCTTGAAGAATGTGCGAGAGCTGAAATCTCTTGGAATTACGATCTTTTTCGAAAAAGAGAACATCGACACGGCAAACATGACAGATGAGATGATGATCACCATCATGGGAGGTCTGGCACAGGAGGAGTCGGTGTCGATTTCGCAGAATATGCGGTGGAGTATCCGGAAACGGATGGAGAATGGAACGATGAAAATGTCATCTGCACCATTTGGATATCGTCAAAAGAACGGCACACTTGTTGTTCATCATGAGGAATCCAAGGCTGTGAAACAAATTTTTGATTGGTATCTGAATGGATTCGGGATTACTGCAATTGCACAAATGCTTAATGCGTTGCAAATCCAGAAATTTGAAAGAACATGTCATTGGACTGCAGAAACAGTCAGCAAGCTTCTGCATAATGAAAAATACAAAGGAGATCAGATCTTTCAAAAGAATTATACCACCGAAACACTACCGTTTCGAGAAGTGCCTAATCGTGGAGAATTTCCGATGTATCACTATCAAGAAACGCATGAGCCGATTATTTCTTCTGATGTGTTTCAAAAAGTGCAGGATTTGTTGCTTCAAAAGGAACAGGTAGGAACAAGTATTTCATATCATCACTTTCTTTCAAAACACCTACATTGTAGCGAATGTTCTGCAACCTATAAGCGGAAGAAAAGAAAAAATGACTATTGCTGGATTTGCAGAAGGCACAACGATGAACCGAATCTTTGCTCTGCCAAACCAATCGGTGAGGGTGAGATTGAGGATGCCTTCATCAGAGTTTGCAACAAACTTTCATCAAATTATCAGGAAATTCTCATCCCTCTGCAATCCGCATTGCAGGAACTCAAGCTCAAAAAGTATTCCGGCAACCTTCAGATTATGGACATCCGCAAAGAAATTGCAAAGCTCCGTGAACAGCAGCACGTCCTCACCAGACTGAAAACCAAAGGCTTTCTCGATGAAGCAAAGTTCCAGACGCAGAC
>CALGTT010000286.1 GCA_937901485.1 uncultured Ruminococcus sp. | reverse complement strand
GCCCCGTTCCGAAGGAAGAGCTGATCGTTATGGAGCTGACAGAGCCGACGGACGAAGTGAAGATCGACGGCAACATGGCGATTGCATGGAGCAACTCCCTGAAGTTCACTGTAGAGCGCAGCGGCAAGTCTCTGCTGGGTTCTGCGGCTTCCGGCGAAGGTCTGGTCAATGTATACCGCGGTGTCGGCAAGATCCTGATGGCACCGGTGGCATCTTCCGTGAATCCGCTGTCCTCCGCACTTGCAAGCCGTGCATAATGAATCTTATCGTACAAATTTTGCCCCCGCAAATGCGGGGGCATTTCTGTTATTCTTCCGTTTCCTCTGTCTGTTCCGTTTCCTCCGTTGCCTCCGTCGGCTGTGTGGGCGGAACGGTCGCCTTTTCGATCTCCTCCAGCTCCTCGCCGTCAAGGAAATATGCCGCCGTATCTTCCAGCGTTACTGCGGCTTCGGAGTTGTACAGCTCCACCATCGCATCCGCTGAGGTGTACTTCTCTGAGAACTTCCCGTCCTTATCCATGAGGTACTCGCCGTACCAAAGCCCGAAAAAGCTCCAGATGCAGTGGTCGCGGAACATGTCATTCATGTTCGGGATGCTGCTTGTTTCGCTCAGTGCCAGCATCTTCTCACCGCCTGTCATTCTTGACAGCAGAACATACTGCTCATAACGGCTGCTGTATTTCTTGTCCGCAGGGAGATAAATGTCCAGTGATGCAATATCATACAGCTTTTCACTCACCAGATATTCCTCGCTCTGTCCGTTCCAGATCCAGATGAGATTGTTCAGACCGTGGTAGTCCGTCAGGCGTGTGTACAGCAGCTTCCACAGCCAGCGGTACGCATTCGCGCCGTCCGCGCCCCACCAGAACCAGTCACCGCTTGCCTCGTGCAGCGGCCGCCAGAGCACGGGGATATCCTGCTCCGTCAGTACCTTCAGCTCCCCTGCGATCGTGTCGATATCATTCAGAAGCGCGTAGCATTCCTCGGTGATCTCCTCGTTGTCATACAGCTCGTCAATCTCCTCGCGCGGCATCATTGCCAGATTTTTATCCGTCATCGCGTCGATCAGGGAGAACGTGGTATCCTTTGCATACACCGAGCTGACACCCGTGGGGGCATCCCAGTGCCACATCAATCCCACAATGCCGCCGCGCTCCGCCCATGCCTGCGCCGCTTCAATGGCATTGCTTTTCGGGGAACTGCTGTTCTTGGTGTACCCGGTCAGATCTCCGAAACGGATCGCAGGATATTTGCCGGTGAGCTGGAAGATCAGATCGACCTCCGTGTTCGATGTGCCCGCAGCGTACTGTCCCGTCAGCACCTTCGCGCCATAATTCCGGCTCATGTATTCCATGAGCTTTTTGGTGTTTTCGGATGCATTTTTATTGTTGAGCTGGTAGGATTCGCGGTATTCCATCCGGTACATCTCGTCATAGTCGGAGATCTCGAAATAGTCCAGCGCAAATCCGCCGTCGATCTCGCGGATGGAAAGGCTGACCTCACCCTTGGGCAGGTACACGCCGGAGAAGGTCACGCGGACAAAATGCCCGCTTTCCTCGATCGTAAATGTGCCAAGCTCCTCGCCGTTGACCAGCAGTGCATTGGTTACGGGCGTATCGGCATACACGCTGATGGTGATATCATAGTGCTGTGCCGCATCCACATTGCAGATCGCTTCCACAGAATCCCCCGGATTCCGGTTGAAGCCTGCCAGATAGCCCTCGCCGCTGTAGCCGGTGAGCAGGTTTTCCACGGCAAGAAGTCCCGTGAACTGTGCTTCCTCCGCTTCCACCATCATATCCGTGGAAATGCGCTCGATCGTCGGCACTTCCAGCTCGACCACGGGGTAGCTCGGACCTGTCGGTTCGGTGGTTTCCGCCTCGATCTTCAGCGGATCCGTGCCCTCCGGTTCCGCCTCCGTTTCTGCCTCGCTGTCCTTCTGGATCAGTGAGACTGTGGAACGCTCCGCAGGTTCGGAGGGATTGAGCAGGATCAGTGCAGTGATCACTGCCGCCGCTGCAAGCAGAACGGCTGTGATGATCAGCAGAATCTTGTTTCGTCTTTTCATTACGCTTTCTCCTATATGTCGCTGTTTTGCGCAGCTCTTACGGTTGAACGCGGTACGTCATGCCCGCTTCGGTTGCAAAGTGCACCATGCCATCCTTCCATTCTGCATTCACCGGTGCATCATCCGCGCGGCGGATGCTCACCACATTCTGTGTCCGCAGACAGCAGGGATTGCCGTGCAGGGAACGGATCTGCGCCATTTGCAGCACACCGTTCTCCCAGAAAATATCCACCTCAAAGCCGCCCCTTGCACGCAGTCCGCGGATACTGCCGGTATGCCATGCCTCCGGCAGTGCCGGCAGGAGATGCAGCTCGCCGCTGTGACTCTGCAAAAGTGCTTCGGCAATGCCTGCGCCGCCGCCGAAATTGCCGTCGATCTGGAACGGCGGATGGGAATCGAGCAGGTTGGGGTTGGTGGAAAACGCCAGCAGCTTGTGCAGATTTTCATACACCATTTCCGCATCGTGCAGCCTTGCCCACATGTTCATGATCCATGCGCGGCTCCAGCCGGTATGTCCGCCGCCGTGGATGAGCCGGCGGATCATCGTGGCTCTTGCGGCTGCGGCAAGTCTGGGCGTTTTCTGCGGCGAGATCAGATCTGCCGGATGCAGTGCAAAGAGCTGTGAGATATGCCGGTGCCCGATCTCCACCTCGTCATAATCCTCTGCCCATTCCATGATCTGCCCGTATTTGCCGATCGAGATGGGCGGGAGCTTCTGCATCATCTGCGCAAGCGTTTCAGCAAGCTCCGCGCGTTCACCGAGAATTGCAGCTGCATCCATCACATCCTGAAACAGCACGCGGATGATCTGCGTATCCATTGACGGCCCGATGCACAGACTGCCCTTTGTGCCGCTTTGCGTCAGATAGGTGTTCTCCGGCGACACGGAGGGGGCGGTCACAAGCTGACCGTTTTTGTTCTCCATGAGGTAGTCCGTGAAGAATTCCGCCGCTTCGCACAGCGCATCAAAATGCGCTTTCAGGAATTCCCTGTCCTGCGTGAAGCGGTAATGCTCGAAAATATGCAGGCAGAGCCACGCCGCGCCCATCGGCCAGATGGTGGCAGGCATCCAGAGATCCTGCGGTGCACAGTCACCCCAGATGTCCGTGTTGTGGTGGCAGCAAAAGCCCTTGGCATGGTACATTTCCTGCGCGGTCTTTCTGCCGTGCGGACGCATCCGCTCGATCAGATCAAAGAGGGGCAGGTGGCATTCGGACAGATTGCCGCTTTCCGCGCCCCAGTAATTCATCTGCGTGTTGATATTAATGGTATAACGGCAGCCCCACGCCGGCCACATATCCTGATTCCAGATGCCCTGCAAATTCATCGGCTGGCTGTCCGGACGGCTTGCCGCGATCATCAGGTAGCGGCTGTAATTGTAGTAAAGCACCGTCAGCTTGTTGTCGTGGATGTGTCCGCTGCATTCCGTGCGCTCCTCGTCACAGCCGCGCAGACGGACAATACGCTCATCCGTCGGAAGCTGCTGCGCTTCCCCGTCGCTGTTGTCCTCCAGCTCGAACCGCACACGGTCATACAGTGCGGCATAGTCCGCCGTATGCGCCGCGCGGAGCGTTTCCGCAAGTGCGGTCACATCCAATGCGCCGTCCGTCACATCATGCAGACGCTTGAGGGCAAGCCCCCGATGGGCATCGCCGCGGTAAAAGCTCGTTTCTGCGGAAAGGAGCAGGAGGGCTTCGTCCGCGCCCGTGACTTCCAGCACATTGCCCACGCACTCGACCGTGCCGCCCTTCGCAAGGACGGTCATGCCGGCGGCGAAGAAAATGCCGTCACGGCTGCCCGTGCCGCCGGTGTAGAGGATGGTGTGTTCCTCGACGGGGCGGTTGTCGTCATAATAATCATCGCGCCCGTCGATCGACGCGGAAAACCGAAGCGTTCCGGCTTCGCTTGCCGTGAGGTGGATGACCATGAGCTGTGCAGGATGGGACACAAAGACCTCGCGCCGGAACTGCACGCCCGCGTCATCATGGAACTGCACGGACGCAATTGCCGTGCGCAGATCCAGACTGCGCATGTATTCGCGCGGTTTTCCGGTGAAACCGAACTGCATGGTCAGCTCACCGAGGGGCATGTAGTGCCGCGCGTTCGGTGTGACACCCTGCATCTTCCGGAATGCAAGCTGCTCCGCTTCGCGGATGCGTTCCTCCATGAGCAGTGCGCGGATCTCCTGAACGCCCTCATATGCCTTGGGATTCAGGCGGTCACGCATTCCGCCGGAATAGAGCGAATCTTCATTGAGCTTGATGACATCCTTCTGCGCACCGCCGAAGACCATGCCGCCGAGCCTGCCGTTGCCGACGGGGAGGGCGTGGTCGAAATCCTGTGCGGCTTTTGTATACCAGAGTGTCTGTTCTGTATCCATAGCATCCTCCGTTTCCATTTCAATGCACAACTACATTATACCACAAAGCCCCCATGAATGCAAGAAAACCGCGTCACTTTCAGAAAAATGCCCAAATTCAAAACAAAAAAAGCTCCCATTCTCTGCGGATGGGAGAAGAAAAATGACAAAAGAAATCCCCCTCCGGATGGAGGGGGTGAGTTTCTTAGTTGTGCATCTGATTAGGATGCTGCGTATGTGCAAGCAGCAGCTACATTAGTAGCAGAGTCACAGTCCATTGTGAGTGCATTGTCATTTGTAGCCGGCTTCGGATATGTGCCGCAGTATGTGCCGTCATCAGCAGCAGCAGCTACAACAGCCATTGCCTTTACTTCGTAGCCAAAACCTTTGAGCTTATTCACGCCATTGAAGTAGTTGTAGATCTTCCAGTCAAGGTAATCCTGCTCATTACCTGCTGTATAAGTAACAACAGTAGTCTGAACATTGCCCTTTACTGCGCCATCGCCCATAGTAATGCTCTCAGTATCGAATTCGATCAGAGAAGTAGCAACTGCGTCATACAGGGACTTAGCGTTGGAGTTCGCAGCGGAAACCTTGGACTTCTTTACATAGCCCAGCATGGTCGGTACCAGAATTGCAGCCAGTACGCCGATGATTGCGATTACTACGATCAGCTCTACGAGGGTGAAGCCCTTCATCTTTCTTGTTTTCATGATTGAAAACCTCCTTAAAAATATAGTATAAAGATTTGAACCGGAATTCCGATTCCCTTTCTCGGTTCACACCTACGTTTATCGTTCCGGTGTGTTCCTTATGTACTAAGTATAGCATATGTCTAAAGTTTTGTCAATACTTTTCCGTAAAAAAGATAAATTATGAACAACTTTTTACGTTTTAGTATTTTAAAACGTTTTCGGCGAGGGTTTTTTCGTCAAAACACACAATGAATAATGACAATTCTCTATTTTGGCGTTACTTTTACAACAAATTTGTAACTTTTTATGAACGATTCCGCATGGGTTGACAAAAAATTTTTTGCTTTTTTTGTTCACATTTCGCTGTACCCTCCTTATTTTTTCAGAATAGTGATGGCGTTCACAGAAAACGGTATTTGTGATATGATGGAGGGGTACATATTCTATAATAAGAAAGGCGGCAACATGATGAACAGTGAAACATTGTACAAGGACTGGATCGCGCATTGGCTGGAATGCAGGCGCGGCTATGTCAAGGAGGCGACACACGCGAACTACACCACAGCGGCGGTGACACATATTATACCGGCACTGGGCGGTCTGACGCTCGGCGAGCTGACGGAGGCGCGTTTGCAGGAGGCAGTCTGTTCGTGGCTGGAATGCGGACGGCAGGACGGCACAGGCGGACTGTCGGAATGCACCGTGCGCAGTCTGGTGATGCTGGTCAAGCTCACGCTGAAAGCGGCGGCAAAGGCTGGCTGTATTCCGGTGCGGCAGTTTGACATTCTGTATCCGAAATCCGCGGACGCGGCAAAATGCCGTGTGCTGACAAAGGAACAGCAGATCACGCTGACACAGCATGTGTACCTGAATCTGGACTGCCGGAGTCTGGGGATCCTGTTCTGTCTGCATACGGGCGTGCGCATCGGGGAGCTTTGCGGACTGCGCTGGGGGGACATCGACATGGAGAGCCGGACGGTGCAGATCAGCCGGACGGTACAGCGCATTTTTGTGCGCGATGCACAGGGGGCAGGGGGAACGCGACTGATCATCACCGAGCCGAAAACGAAGCATTCACGCCGGACGATCCCGTTATCCTCCGGCATTTATCCGGTGCTTTGCAAGCTCCGGCAGAGCGATCCGGCGGCGTACCTGCTCACGGGGACGGCGCATCACACCGAACCGCGGACATATCGGGAGTATTATGACCGCGTACTGGACAAGCTGGGGCTTGCGCATGTGAATTTCCACGGCTTGCGGCACACGTTCGCCACACGCCTGATCGAAAGCGGCGTGGACTACAAGACGGTGAGCGAACTGCTCGGACACGCGTCCGTGAACACCACGCTCAATCTCTATGTCCATCCGCAGATGGAGCAGAAACGGCGTGCGGTAGAGATGCTGAACGGGATTTTCTGACGCTTGACAATTGCGCCGGAATGTGCTATAATGTAAACAAGAGCACACCGGCAGACGGTCGCTCCCGAATTAGTTGGTTTGAAATAACCGCCCTAATTGGCAGCAGGGCGGTTATTTTCTTTTTGTCTGCATCTCCTTAAACTATATTTTTAAGGAGGTTTTCAATCATGAAAACAAGAAAGATGAAGGGCTTCACCCTCGTAGAGCTGATCGTAGTAATCGCAATCATCGGCGTACTGGCTGCAATTCTGGTACCGACCATGCTGGGCTATGTAAAGAAGTCCAAGGTTTCCGCTGCGAACTCCAACGCTAAGTCCCTGTATGATGCAGTTGCTACTTCTCTGATCGAGATGGATACTGAGAGCTACAACTTCGCTAGCAATCAGTACACAGGTACTGTACAGACTGCTGTTGTTACTGCTGGTAACACCCAGGCTTACCTCGACTGGAAGATCTACAACTACTTCAACGGCGTTTCCAAGCTTTCTACTTTTGGCTATGAGGTTCAGAGCATGGCAGTTGTTGGTGCAGTTACAGATGACGGCACATACATGGGCACATATCCGAAGCCTTCCACAAACGACAATGCAACTGGTGCTGGCAAGCACGCTTCTATCAATGATGCTCTGGACTGGGCTAAGTCCTAATCAGACTCACAACTAAGAAACTCACCCCCTCCATCCGGAGGGGGATTTCTTTATACCTATTATAATATACCCCGATACAGTTTGTCTATACGGTTGCACAAAAACGTGCAACTTTTTCTGTTTTTTCGCGCTTTTATGAAAGCATCCGCTTTCAAAATCAGAATCGGAGGGATTTTTATGGCATATACTGGAACCGGCACGCAGAGCGATCCGTTCATTGTGGACAACTGGACGGACTTCAAGGCACTCTGTCCGCGGTACGGCGCATACATCACGCTCCGCGCGGACGCGGAAAACAAGGTGATGGATGTGCGGGAGGACTCCTCTCTGGAACGGGATTTCTTCTATCTGCGTGCCCACATCAACGGAAACGGCTGGACCATCCGCAATTTCTGCACAGGAAGCTACGCCATCCGCCTTGCGGGGAACAGCATCAACAATCTGCATTTCGCCAACCTCATCAGCAGGTTCTACCCGTTCTACGACGGCGCGGTGTTCACGGACTGCACCTTTACTGCCGTCCTGACGGATCACGCGTGCTTCATGTACGGCACGAAAAACTACACCCCGACATTCCGCAGGTGCAGTGTTTCGATCCGCCTGATGTACACGAGCACCGCGTCCCTGTTCTATGGCAATGCCGATGTGGACGGCTGTATGCTCCGGCTTTCCGGCAGTACCGAGGGCTTGCAGCTGACCGATCTCGGCAGCTTCAGGGACTGCATGGTGACGGGTGCGCTCACCCTCATGGGCGGTCAGCTCCTGCTGGATCATCCGGCTGGCAACTGCGTGTTTACGCTGGAGACCGACGGCACGGGCGCGGTTATTGCCGAAACGGACAGCACGCTTCCGAATCTCGTGGACATCGACCTGCTCGCCGACACGCTCACCAAGCGCATTACCGGCGCAAACTGGTTTCCGCTGACCACGGCTTTGATGCAGGATGCGGCGTATGTACAGGATACGATTAAATTCCCCAAAATACGACAATAGTTTACAAATTCTCACTTGACAAAAAGTGGAATTTGGTGTATAATATAGAAACCATTTTATGACAGAGGAGGTGCAGCAATGATCTACATTACAGGCGACATACACGGTGAAGACAGCATTACCAAATTCAGCTCGCATCATTTTCCCATCGGAAAAACGCTGACGCGGGACGATTATGTCATCATCTGCGGTGATTTCGGGCTTGTCTGGGCGAACACAGCGGAGGAACGCTACTGGCGCAAATGGCTGGAGGAAAAGCCGTGGACAACGCTCTGGATCGACGGAAACCATGAAAATTTCGTCAGGCTTCGGGAATTTCCGGAGGAGGACTGGCACGGCGGAAAGGTACAGCGCATCACGGAGCATGTGCTGCACCTTTGCAGGGGGCATGTGTTCGACATCGGCGGAAAGTCCTTTTTTGCATTCGGCGGCGCGGAGAGCCATGACAAATCGTGCCGGGAAAAACCATCTGGGAGGAGGAGCTGCCCTCCCCTGCGGAGCTGGCGCGCGGACTTGCCTCGCTCGATCGGGCGGGCTGGCAGGTGGATTATGTCCTGAGTCACAGTCTGCCGCAGAGCTTACAGTCCTCGTTTTTCGGTGCGGAGCATTACCGCGGCAACTGCCTGACGGCATTTTTCGAGGAGATCGCCGAAAAACTGCAATTCCGCACATGGTTTTCGGGGCATTATCACCTGTCGCAGATGATCGCGGAGAATTTCTGCCTGCTCTATCACGACATCATCGAGCTGTCCGACACCGGATTTACGCTGGTTTCCGATCAGGTGGACGATATTCTGTGGAAATGATGGTGAAAATTCGGATACAATCCCATAACGGAACAGCGCGGACTTCACGCTGATTTCCCCACTTTTTCAAATAACTGACACACAGCACCGTGCAGGAATGACACAGTGCTGTGTTTTGTTTACATTCTGTAACAGGGTGCGGGCGTTCTGATACAGAAATGACATTTTTGTGTTAATATCGCCAAAATCTACCCTCTTGACAAACGTCGCAGGCGGTAGTATAATAGAGAAAACAACAATAACAACTCCTTTCAGAATGAATGTGTAGATCAAAGGCAATGCGCCGTACCTGTGACATGGTACGGCGCATCGTCTTTTTCGTTCGCTGTATGTATTCTTCTTACGGGTTCAGGATCTCCCATTCGGGGGATTTCATAATCACATCGCAGTCAGTTTCAAAGCAACCACCGCCGTCATCACCCCGTTCTCAAACCGCATTGTAAATGAACCATCGTATTTTTTCGCAATGTTTTCAATGATTTTCGTTCCGTAGCCGTGTCCATCCAAGCCCTTGTCGGATTTTGGCATTTCGCCGTTTTTCATCCCCGTCACAGGTGCACAGCTGTTGCGGAGCTTCAGCACGAAGAAATCATTCTGGATGCCGCTTCGCATTTCGATGAAGCGTTCCTTCCCCTCCTCCAGCTTCTGACAAGCCTCAACGGCATTGTCGTAGAGATTGGCAAACAGGCTGCAAATATCATAGTTGTCGAATGGCAGATCGCCGCAGTCACTCAGCAGAATGTCCGTTTCGATGCCGCTTGCCTGCACCGTGTTCATCTTCACGGTCAGCACGGAATTGATGATGGGATTCTGACAGAAATGCACCGTCTTTGCGGCGGCAAGCTCTTCCTCGATCCGCTGCATGATCTCACGGGCTTCCTGTTCGTTTTCGCCGTTTCTGAGCAGATACTGCACCGTCTGGATCTGATTCAGAATGTCATGGCGGAGCTTGGAAACCTCGGTGAATTTTTCATCCGCAAGCATGTAGTACTGATAGTTGTGCTCCATTTCCGTTTCCAGATTCCGGAGTGTCTGTTCGGATTCCATCAGCTTTCGGGTACGCAGGGCATTGAAATAGTTGAAGATCAGGGCAAAGTACAAAAGCAGCTGGAAGCCCGTCTGGATCATCTGGTTACGGGGATTGTCCAGTACGGACTGGTCGAGGTAGTAGACGATCACCATGAGGAAATGAATTGAAACAAACAGCAGCATGATACCGAACTGCCGGAAATTGCCGTGGATCCAGAGTTCTTTGCGCCGCCAGAAAATAGCGAAGATCAGGGAACAGATGAACAGTGTATCGGAAATCAGAAGCATTGCAAAGCTGAAATAATAATCCGGATCGAGTGAAAGATCCTCATAGGGAATCCCATACAGTTCGGTACAAATCAGACAGCCCAGAAATTCGGTTAGTGTGCTCAGGGCAAAAACGATCAAAAAGGACAGGATGCGGCGGCGGAGTTTCCCCCGGTAAAGTCCGAGCACCATCAGCACGCTCCAGCAAATGCGTATGACACTCTGTACGTCTTGGGTAAGGTGCAGCATTTGTCCGGTCATAAAAATAATAGAAACACCGATCATCCATATGGTGCAGGTAACTGTGAACCTGAATTTCGGTTTTGCAATCTGTTCCAGCAGAAATACGAATTCAACGCACTGCACCAGATTATTGACAATATATAATAATCCAATCATAGCATGTCCCCCACATTACGAATCATTTGACTTGCACGATACGGACGATTTTTTCAGAGCAGCAACCGCCGTCATGACACCATTTTCAAACCGCAGCGTGAACGAACCATCGTATTTTTTCGCAATGTTTTCAATGATTTTCGTTCCGTAGCCGTGTCCATCCAAGCCCTTGTCGGATTTTGGCATTTCGCCGTTTTTCATCCCCGTCACAGGTGCACAGCTGTTGCGGAGCTTCAGCACGAAGAAATCATTCTGGATGCCGCTTCGCATTTCGATGAAGCGTTCCTTCCCCTCCTCCAGCTTCTGACAAGCCTCAACGGCATTGTCGTAGAGATTGGCAAACAGGCTGCAAATATCATAGTTGTCGAATGGCAGATCGCCGCAGTCACTCAGCAGAATGTCCGTTTCGATGCCGCTTGCCTGCACCGTGTTCATCTTCACGGTCAGCACGGAATTGATGATGGGATTCTGACAGAAATGCACCGTCTTTGCGGCGGCAAGCTCTTCCTCGATCCGCTGCATGATCTCACGGGCTTCCTGTTCGTTTTCGCCGTTTCTGAGCAGATACTGCACCGTCTGGATCTGATTCAGAATGTCATGGCGGAGCTTGGAAACCTCGGTGAATTTTTCATCCGCAAGCATGTAGTACTGATAGTTGTGCTCCATTTCCGTTTCCAGATTCCGGAGTGTCTGTTCGGATTCCATCAGCTTTCGGGTACGCAGGGCATTGAAATAGTTGAAGATCAGGGCAAAGTACAAAAGCAGCTGGAAGCCCGTCTGGATCATCTGGTTACGGGGATTGTCCAGTACGGACTGGTCGAGGTAGTAGACGATCACCATGAGGAAATGGATCGTCACAAACAGCAGCATGATACCAAGCTGGCGGAAATTGCCGTGTATCCATAGTTCTTTCCGCCGCCAGATCGTTACAATCAGAAGAAACAACAGAAACAGCATATCGGAAATTAAGAGCATTACAAATACGAAATAGTAATCGAGATTAATGGTTATTTCCTCATAGGGAATCCGGTATAGCGTTGTACAGATCACAATTCCCAATACTTCTGTTAATGAACTAAGCGCAAGTACAAAAAAGAATATGACAATTCGCCTGAAAATGTTTCCTTGATACAATCCGATCATCATGATCGCAGTAAGTATGATGCGCAGATTGTTCTGCACATCCTCACTAAAGGACATGACTCCGCATAACAGATAGATCATACCCATTCCCATCACCCATATGCCACAGGTGACACTGAATCTGAATTTCGGCTTTGCAATCTGTTCCAGAAAAAATACTGCCTCAATGACCTGCACAAGATTATTCAGTAAATACATGATTCCTATCATAGCCTGTCCCCCATAAAAATTGTAAACGCATCCCTCGATGCCGCAAATCTGTTCTGACTGATCGGCACGGATGTGCCGTCGGAAAGTGTAAAGTGATAGCGTTCGATCTGCCGGACGGTATGCAGATTGACGCAGAAGCTGTGATGACACCGGAGAAAATACTTCGGCAGCTGCTGTTCCAGCTCGTTCAGCTTCATGCCTGTGATGATGTGCAGCAGGAAATCATTCTTCCCATGTATATACACCTTTCTGCCCTGACTTTCAAAGTAAGCGACCTCCTCCAGCGGAATGCGCAGGAGATTGTTTTTGGACGTACTGACGGAAAGGAAATCCGCCTTTGCCGCCGTGCTTCGGAGAATTTGCAGCGTCCGCTGCACCTTTTCCTCCGTGAACGGCTTGACAAGGAAACCGGCAGGAGATGCGGAGAAGATCTCCTCGCAGTATTTGATGTGTGCTGTGATGAATACAATGCAGGTCTCCGGTTCAGCAGCTTTCACCTGCCGCGCAAAGGCAATGCCATTTTCACGCTCCGGCAGTTCAATGTCCTGAAAGAGAATGTCTATTTTCTCTGTCAGATGCGCCCTTGCCTCCTGTAGATCCACCGCTGTCAGGATTTCGGCTTTTTGCAGATCCGGCAGCTGCAAAAGCAATTCCCGCAGCGTCCGACAAGCCGCCGGATCATCGTCATAGATCAGAATACGCAGCATCATTTCACCGCCTTTTGTTCAGAATACAGATTTATTATAGCATATATGCACACATAATGTCAATGTGAAGCCGGCGTGCGGATTTCTTGATTTTGACAGTTTTCGTATTAAAAATGCAAATCGGTTGCAATGGGCAAAATACAAGTGATATAATATAATCAAGATGATCCGGATTCAGTTTTCACACAATTATCACGAAACAATCACCGTTTTTTTGAGTGCTGCCATATTGATATATGTAACCATTTGTACCGTGACAGATATGGTGTTATGCTGCTGTACCTGAAAGGGGAACTTTTCAGGGTTGGCATGTGCAGCGGCTGGCATAGATTCTATTTTTATAAAGGAGATGTTAGAATGGAGAGGAAATCGAAAAGCCGAAGACTTCGTGCATTATTCTGCACAAATCTGATGATTATGTTTTTAGTCGGATTTTTTACTAACAGCATGTCTATGCAGGTAAGTGCATACACACCGAGAACTTCCGCACCTGCAAAGGACAACCAGTACTATTACAGTAGCCTGAATCCCTTTTATCCCAGACTCGGTCTGCCCAATTGTACATGTTACGCATATGGACGTGCATATGAGATTTTGGGCTATGATCCGAATCTTCCGACTGGCAATGCAGGAAACTGGTATCCAAATGATAAGAAGCATGAAAAAGACAGTACACCGAAACTGGGTGCAATTGCATGTTGGAAAGGAACGACTTCTGAATATCCGTTTGGACATGTTGCAGTAGTCGAAGCAATCAACGGTTCAAAAGTATCTCTGTCTGAATCAAATTATGGCGGTTCACTTTTCAAGTATCGTGAAAATGTCAATCCCAACACAGTTTTTTCAAGTATTGGTTATGTATTTCAGGGATATATCTACATTGATGTTCCTGAAACAAATTACAGTCCGGGTTCTATTACCGGAACCTATTACATGAAAAATAAGTCCACAGGCACTTATTTGTACATGAATGGATCGGATGCCAATAAAACCGATATTGCGCTTTCTGCCAAGAAGGAAACTGCCGCTTTTCAGATGATCTTTACGAAGGCAAACACAAGCGATGAACAGAGAGGCTGTTTTATTCGTCCTGCTGCCTCCTCAGCGAGAGTCATCAATCCATATGCGGATACTCCGGTCAACGGCACGGATATAAACCTGTTCGATAAGTCAGCGGATGGTACACAGCAATGGATACTGGAGTCTGTATCGGGCGGTTATGTCATCCGAAATTATTGCAATAACGCGCTTGCGCTGACAGCAAGCGGCAGCACGGTTACACTTGCAACCTACAACAAAGCAGCAACCCAGATCTGGACACTGGAAGATGCAGCCAAAGCTCCGGCTACCCTCTCCTCCATCGCCATCAATGCGGATTCCGTTGGCACGATCTATGAGAACGGCAGCCAGATGGACACCTCCGGTCTGACGCTGACGGCAACCTACAGCGATAAGACCAAAAAGACAATCAGCAGCGGCTATTCCCTGACAAGACCGAGCCTCACAGCAGCCGGCACAAAGACGCTGACAGTCACCTATGAGGGCAAGACAGCGACATTGGATATCACGGTGCAGGATCTCTTTAAGGGTAACGGTACGGCATCCGAACCGTATCTGATCAGCACGGATGAGGATCTGAAGAACCTTGCCAATATGGTCAACAATACTTCTGCAAATCCCTGCTACGGTACGGCGCATTACAAGCAGACAGCGGACATTGATCTGAGTCTGTATGACTGGACACCGATCGGCACATTTTATGCGAGTGCAAACGACGATACAACGACCTCCAGAGCCGTTTTCAATGGCACATACAATGGTAATTTCCATAAGATCACCGGTCTGCATGTGAATTACAAAAGAATGTACACGGGACTTTTTGGCAGAACCAATGCGAATGCAGTCATCGAAAATCTCAGCGTGACAGGCAGCGTCATTTCCACCGGTTCGGCATGTATCGGCGGTATTGTGGGTGAAGCAGGTTACGGAAGCACTATCCGCAATTGCGATTTCAGCGGTTCTGTTACAGGTACAAATCTTGTGGGTGCGATCGCCGGCAAGCTCCACGCCGGCGGTACGATTTCAA
This sequence comes from uncultured Ruminococcus sp., assembly GCA_937901485.1. GTDB lineage: Bacteria > Bacillota > Clostridia > Oscillospirales > Ruminococcaceae > UBA3855. Next base: position 8,888 of record CALGTT010000286.1, on the reverse strand, counting down.
ACTGTTATGCAAATGCCGATGTAACGGCAACGAACGGTCATGCAGGCGGCATTGCCGGTAATATCACGGTGGGCAACAAGACAAACTCTGTGGATGGATTGGTAGAAAACAGCTACTTTGCCGGAACAGCAGCCGGTACAGCCAACGGCGGTATCTGCGGTTCTGTCAGCATTCAGACTGTGACCGAAAGCACTTTGACATTCAAAAACTGCTATTATCTCAATTCTGCTGCAAACGGTGCTGTAAACGGCACAGCCCAGTCCGGCTGTATGGGACTGATCTCCTCACAGCTCAGGACCATTGCCCCCGATCTCGGCAGTCCGTTTGCGGACAATCCCTATTCCACGCTCAATGGCGGCTACCCCGTATTTGAGTGGCAGCTTGCGATTGCAGGCGATGTCAATACGGATGGTACGGTTTCCGTTCCGGACGTTGTCGCACTCCAGAAGCATCTGCTGACGACCGCTTCTCTGAATGCGGAGCAGCTCAGAAATGCCGATATGTATGACGATGATGTTGTTGACGGATTTGATCTTGCATTTCTGAAGCGTGTGCTTCTGTCAGAATGACAAACCACACATAATTTTATGGGGTAAAACAAACCAGCCCGAAAGGAATTGCCTTTCGGGCTGGTTTTATTCTTAATCACGGGCAAGCTGGCGGCGGAGCTGTACAAGTCCATTGCAAATTTCCCGATGAACAAGGAATTTCTGCATATTTCCTCTCCTTCCCTCATAAGCATGAAGCAAGGGACAACGCCCCAATCTGAACTACAGGTGATACATATGAAGCGAACAACAAAAAAACTGCTCCTGCGTGCCGGAACAATGACGGCTGCGCTCGGCATTACGCTTGGTGCGGCAGTGTACAGCACGCACAAGCTCCCTCCCACCGTTCCCGCAAGCATCAGCGGCGACGAAGAACCGCAGGTGATCATTCTGGATGCGGGGCATGGCGGCATGGACGGCGGCTGCTCTTCGGCGAAGGGGGATGTGGAAAAGAACATCAACCTTGCGATCCTGCTTGATCTGCGGGAGCTGCTGGAAATGTCGGGCTGTGAGGTCATTGTCACGCGTGACACGGACACCTCCATCCACGATGCCGGCATTGAGGGGATCGCCAACCAGAAAAGCTCGGACATGGACAATCGCCTTGCCATCTTCAACAGCTGTGAGGATGCCATCTGCATTTCCATCCACCAGAACCAGTTCACCGATCCGAAGTACAGCGGTGCGCAGATGTTCTATTCCGACACGCATCCGGAAAGCGGAACGCTTGCGCAGACCATCCAGAATCAGTTTGTTGCATTTCTTCAGCCTGAAAACACCCGTGAAATCAAACTCTGCGGCAAGGAATTATTCCTCTGCTATTACAGCGAGAATCCGACCGTCATGGTCGAATGCGGCTTTCTCTCCAACCCCGATGAAGCCGCCCTCCTTGTAACTGAGGACTACCAGCAGAAGGTCGCTTTCACGATCTATGCGGCATTGATGGAGTATCTGGCAGGGGCGAAATAAGACGATCCCCATCGGTTTGTTCCGATGGGGATTTTGCTTATCATATTGCCGTTTCTTTGGACACACTCCTCAGCAGATATACGCCATACGCAACGCCGACCACGGTAATGACCGCCGTGCTGATAAGAATCATTGTCCAGTTTCTGTCCATACAAAACATACTCGTGCTGTTGACAACGGCATGGGCGATGATACAGGGGATGATGCTCCTGCCGACATAAAACAGCACTGTAAAGCAAAAGCCGATGGCACTGGCATAGATCAGCTGGACGAGCGTTTCCGCCAGAGCCTCACCACGCAGCAGATTGACAATATGCCCGAAGCCGAATGTCAGGGAAGAAACTACGATCGCCGTTTTCACATTGTCCCGGCACATCGCCTTGAACAGAAATCCTCTGAAAATCAGTTCCTCCAGAAAGCCCACACAGAGCATGGAGATGACGAACAGGAGCACTTCCGGCAGGGATGCCTTGCAGGTGACACCGTTCCAGAAATTAACGGAGGAGATCAGCAGGATGGGAAGAAAGTACAGATATTTCCTGCTGCTCCCCTCTGCCCTGCATAATCCGAAATATGCCATCAGATCATTCTTTTTCACAAAGAAAAACAGTACCGCCGACATCGCCAGTGCAAATATCGCTGTCACAAGCTTCGGGATGCCGATGCTTTCGGAAATGCCGTCTGCCGTGCTGAAGCCCACGACATAGATGATGATCCACATCACCGCAAACCAGATCTCGCTTTTCTCGAATAGCCTTTTCATCATTCTGCTCCTTTCATATAGCCGATCACGCCCATGAACACATTCTCCAGAACGCCGGCGCAGTAGCTTTCATCAAAGGTCATTGCATTGTTCACGAGCAGGCTTGCCATGCCGTGCACCGCATAGAACAGCACAGAAAACGCCTGCCGGCTTTGTTCCGCCGTGATCTGCGCTTGTGCCTGTAAGATCTCCAGAATCGGCGCAAGCTCCGGCATTGCGGTCATATCCTGCATCCGCTGACTGCGGAAATGCTCGGACTGCATCAGAAACCGGAACAGCTCCCGTTCCTCTGCCGCAAAGCGGATGTACCGCAGACCGATGGCAAGCATGGGATCGTCCTTTTCAGGATCAAACTGCATGAGATATTCCGAATGGTACGCATCCGCGGCGGTGTACAGTTCCTGCTTCAGCTCCTCCGTTTTCGGGAAATGGTACATGACTGGTTGTGTGGAGCATTGCAGCTCTGCGGCGATCCTGCGGACATTCAGCGCATCCGCGCCCTCCTGCCGGATCAGCTGCAATCCCGTTTCCAGAATCATGTCCCTTGTGATTTTTGCCTTCGGCGGCATGGGACCACCTCTTTCATAACAATTGTTATATAACATTTGTTATTATATCATATCGGGGAAGATTTGTCAAGGGGAAAATCAAAATCCCCCTGAAAAAACAGGGGAATGTATTCAGGATGCCTGTGCATCCGAAAACGAAATTGAATTGATGACCGCGTACAATTCCTGCAGATCCGCGCTGATGACCTCGACCGAGTAAAAGACATCCTGCTTGTCAGCCTCGCAGAACTCGAACCATCCGCTGTATGCCGCTTCCTTTGTGGAGGAGATCACGACCTCGCGAAGATAGAGCACGCCGCATACTTCGCCTTTCTCATACACCAGTGACTGCGCCGGCATTCCTGCCATCGAATGCATCGCACCGAGCTTGCAGTAGGCTGTTGTTCGTTCCAGATCCCAGAAATCAAAGGTATATGCGTCAAACAAAGCCGCGTACTTCTGTTCCTTGTAGAGGGTGTCAGGCATTTCACCGCACAGCCGCCTATAGCCGTCTGCAATGTCTTTTTTCTCCCACAGGGGCACATCACACATTGCGCTCAGATCCATCTGTTCCAGCCGGACAGACGGTTCGGACGGCGTTGGGGTAATCACGATATACGAAGCCGACGATTCCCTGCGGTACAGCACGGTGCTCTCCTCCGGCTGTTCCTTGTACAGAGCGTAATCTTCCGGTATGCAGACGGAAAAATAGGCATTTTCCACCTTCTGCATCCCGTCATCCGTGATATCATATTCCGTGAAATAGCCGCCTGTTTTTTCCTCTGTAAACATCGGTCGGATGTACGCGTCCGCCATACGGTACATCAGTGCACGCGGAACGATCACCGCGGCGGTAACTGCGGCGGCTGTCAGAAACACCGCAGTCAGTATTTTTCCTGTCTTCTTCATCGTTGTGCCCTCCGAATGTTAATAGTTTATTAACATTATAACATAAAATTATACAAATGTCAAGCTTACCTTGCAATTCCCCCGCACATGTGCTATAATAGAAACAGAAAACAATCCACACAGAAAGCAGGGGGACTATGGCAAAAAAGGACAGACCGGTCTATATCTGCCGTGAATGCGGCTATGAAAGCACGAAATGGAACGGCTGCTGCAATGGCTGCGGCGAATGGAATACACTTGAGGAAGTCGAAACCGTACAGCGAAGCGGCGGCAGCCGTCAGCTCATGAACCTCTCCGACCGTATCCATCGGATCGACGACATTGATATGGACAAGGAAGTGCGCTACTGCACGGGATGCGGTGAGCTGGACAGGGTGCTGGGCGGCGGACTGGTCAAGGGTTCAATCGTCCTCCTCGGCGGTGAACCGGGTATCGGTAAGAGTACGCTGCTTTTGCAGATCTGTCAGCATTTGGGCGAAAGTCACACCGTTCTCTACATCTCCGGAGAAGAATCCGCCAGACAGCTGGGACTGCGTGCACAGCGGCTGAATGTGAATTCGGAGAAGCTCTATATTCTGACCGAAAATGATGCGCAGGCGATCTGCGACACGATCGCGGCATCCAAGCCCGATATTGTCATCATTGACTCGATTCAGACGATGCAGATCCAGCAGCTTTCTTCCAGCCCCGGAAGTCTGACACAGGTGCGGGAATGCACGAATCTGTTCATGCACACGGCAAAAACGCTGGAAATTCCAGTGTTTATTGTTGGGCATGTCAACAAGGACGGTGCAATTGCAGGTCCAAAGGTCATGGAGCATATTGTGGATACGGTGCTGTTCTTTGAGGGTGAGCGGCATATGAGCTATCGAGTGCTGCGTGCGGTGAAGAATCGTTTCGGCTCAACGAATGAAATCGGCGTGTTTGATATGCAGGACAAGGGGCTGCGTGAGGTGGAGAATCCCTCGCAGATGCTGCTGTCCGGCAGACCGCTGGGCGTATCGGGAACGTGCATTGCGTGCGTGATGGAGGGCAGCCGTCCGATTCTTGCCGAAGTGCAGACGCTGGTAGCAAAGAGTGCCTATGCTTCCCCGAAGCGGACAGCAACAGGATTTGACTACAACCGCATGGCGATTCTGCTGGCGGTGCTGGAGAAGCGGTTCGGGCTGACCTACGGGGCATTGGACGTGTATCTGAATATTGTGGGCGGTTTCAAGCTGGATGAACCTGCGGGTGATCTGCCGGTGGCACTGGCATTGTATTCGGGGCTGACGGACAGGGCATTGCCGGACAAGCTGATTGCGATCGGTGAAGTGGGACTGGGCGGAGAGATCCGCAACGTGTCGCATATTGTACGCCGTGTGCAGGAGGCAAAGCGGATGGGATTCGAGGTGTGCATCGTCCCGAAGCAGGCATTGGCGGCTCTGCCGAAAAGTTCCAAGACGCTGCGGATTTTCGGGGTGAGCAATCTGCGGCAGGCGTTTTCAGCACTTGGGAAATTACAGGAGGAAGAGGCGGCGTTGAATAAAATTAAAGGAGATTCTGAAACATGAAAGAACATACAAAACATAACAATATGTGGGTTTTTTGGTTAGAGTTAATACTTGCAGCTATTTATCCAGTCACTATTTGTTTGTCCATGGCTTTTTCTTCCTCTCCTTTATTCAATTTTCTGGAACCCATATTATCGATTGGAAATAGTCTTGCCATTTTTGCCAGAATACCAGTAGGAGTTATTGGGATTAAGAAAGTAAATGAGATGCAGAAACGACAGAATGTCACCCTTGTACTGTCTGTGATAAATTTATGTTATGGAATTCTACTTATGGCGGTATTGATTTTCATTCTTTGTTACTGGATGCTCAGAAAAGCTTCTGCGTAACAATTGGTTCGACATATTCCAAAGTCCGCACTGCGGATGATGCACAAATTACAGGAGGAAAATCCCATGAAACCGGATGACTGGCGTTTACTGAATGACACAGAATTTCTGAGAAATCAGCCCCTTGCTGCGATGACTGCCAATGAAATGCTGGAACATTTCTCCCATCTGAAGCACTGCCATTTCTGCTGGGAGTCCCTGCCGAAGCAGAAACTGCATTATCATCCGATCTGGTTTGTGACAGCGGATGGGGAAACCTGCGTCTGTGACAAGTGTTTTCAAGAGCTGAAAGAAATACTGCATCTGACAGAGGATGGGGATTTGTTTGATTTTTAGGAGGTCACCATGAAAACAACACTGCAATACAACGGCAAATTAGTAACCATCAACGGACATCACATGCATATCTACACACAGGGAAACAAAAATCACCCCAAACTCGTTCTGATGTCCGGTTCGGGCACGATCGCTCCTGTTTACGATTTCAAAGTACTTTATGAAAAACTGGCGGCACATTTCAGAATCATCGTCATTGAGAAATTCGGCTACGGATACTCGGATATTTTTGAATCTCCCTGTGATATTGATTCCCTTGTTGGTATGCAAAGGCAGGCATTGGCAGCTGTCGGTGAAACTTCACCGTACATTTTAGCACCGCATTCCATGTCGGGATTAGAAGCGATTCGCTGGAAGCAGACCTATCCGGAGGAGGTCGCTGCCATCGTCGGGCTGGATATGTCAATGCCCAGCACCTACCAGAGCTGGACGGAACAAGAGCTGGAACGGAGAATGCGGATCATAAAATGGGCTGGCAAAATCAGATTTGCAAGCTTCCTTTCGCAATTGAACCACCGTTCCTTGACGAAAGAGGAAATTGCGCAGCACAAGCTTTTGAGAAAACGAAATGCGTTTAACCGCTGTATCCTCAACGAGGGCTATGCCATTTTCAGCAACGTGGAAACCATCTGCAGGGATGGGCAAATCCAATGTCCGACCTTGCTGTTTTCTTCAAATGGCAAGCAGACTTCGGCGGGCTGGCTGGAGCATCAGCAGGATTTTGCATCCGACATGAATGCGAAGCTCATTCGTTATGACTGCGGACATTATCTTCATCATTTTAAAAGCGAGGACATGAGCAGGGAAATCCTTGCGTTTGTAAATGGTATAGAACAATAGCATCTGGTCATGCTGTTTTTATTAGAATTTGCATCAACAGGAGGTTCACATGAAATTCACCTACTGCCCGCACTGCGGCACAAAAACAATTCCGAAAGAAATCGGGGACGAGGGGATGATCCCCTACTGCGAAACCTGCAATATTCCCTTGTTTCCGATGTTTTCGACCTGTGTACTGAGCGTTGTGATGAATGAACTGCACGAAGTTGCACTCATCCAGCAAAGCTACGGCACACCAAGATTTGTGGGTGTGGCGGGCTATATGAAATGCGGTGAAACCGCCGAAGAATCGGCAAAACGTGAGATCATCGAGGAGATCGGACTTGTGCCGGAATCGATCACATTTCTGGAAAGCCACTGGTACGATGGCAAAGATATGCTCATGCTGGGCTTTCTGGCACAGGTCAAAAAGACGGATTTCCGGCTGTCCGGCGAAGTCGCACAGGCGAAATGGTTTTCCCTTGAAGAAGCTGTACGGACGGTTCGGGAAGGGAGCATCATACAGAAGCTCATTCTCAAAGCACGGACAATGGTATAAAACAAAGGCACACGCATGGAACGTGTGCCTTTTCGTTATCGGAGCATATCCCAGAGCAGACAAAGCCCGTAGATCACAGGCTGGTGTACTGCATAGATTTCCAGTGCATGTCTGCCGATGAAATTCAGCGGCGGAATGCCTTTCCAAGTGGCTTTCGGGAGGAATTTCCCGATCAGCCGGAACAGAAAATATCCTGTGAGGAATAAAAACAGCCACGGGAACAGCGGAAAATAGTCCGTTGAGTAAAATTCCGGAAAATCAAATCCGAAATATGCCGTGAAATAATTGGCATAGAGCCAATCGGGGAGCCGGATCAGCTCAATTCCGAAAAACCCGAGGTAGCCCCACGAGATACGACGTGTGAACAGGAATAACGTAAAGCTGAGAATTCCGCCAAGAATCGCCGGAATTTTCTCCAGCAGAGATTTTAGGGGAATCATCAGGAGCATACACGAGCCGATGAGCGTCAGCACGCCGAACACGACGATTTCATCCGGCATAAAAATGGCAGTCACAATGGAGACGATCGCGCCCAGCCCGAAAACCATAAGTCCACGTTTCAGGGGTTTTTTGCTCATGCCGGCACAGAAGCCGGACAAGAGGATGAACGTGCAGCAGATGCACTGCTGCCAGATGTATGCGCCGTTTCCGTAGTACCATTCGAGATTCAGCCCAAAGATGTACACCAAATCCCAGAGAGCGTGGTATGCGACCATGTTGATGACGGTCAATCCTCGGATCGTGTCGAGGAGAGCTGTGCGGGGGCGTTTTTCAGTGATTGGTTGCATTTAGGTTTCCTCACTTTTTGATTTGATAACCGATGAGCTTATCATTTCCATAATAAACAGCCAGTACTTCTTCGCCAATCCGAAGTTGATTGAAAGTTTCCCATGTGCAATTGACGTAACGAAGCTGTTTGTCAGAATTTTCAAGCTGAATTGTCAGATAATAAAACGGCTGCCTTTTTACATCCGAATGATAAAAAGCAGATTTTCCGCGATATTCCGGCATTCCCGTGCCTTGATAGGGCAAGAGTTCGTTGTTAAATTTGGTATTAACAGTCTGACAAATGACTTCACGCTTTTGTACAATGCCCTTTGCTGCACCACTACAACGTAAAGGTTTTAATAGAAAAAACGCTTCAACGATAATTTTGAGAGGGCAAAGAAACAGTACAATTGACGCTTTGATATTTGAAATGAAATCAAGTACTATTTTATGCATTTTGAATCCATCATACAAAAAATACTGACAAGTCAAGATTACGAAGAACAATAAAGAACCGATACCCAAGAGGAACCAATCCTTCACTCCAAATTGATTCATATTTCTAATACTGCGTATTTCATCCTTTGTAAATCTATATTTCGGAAGCAATTCCGGCGCAAGATACAGTTCTGAATCCTCGGGCATGTTGCTCACCCCCATGTATCTATTATAGCATTTGCACCTAAGAATGTCAAGGCAATAAAAAATCCGCTTCAAAAGAAGCGGATAAGAAAGCCGGCACCGAACTAATTTCCCAGGTCGTGACCAACCAAGTATTTTCGTCGCG
>CALGTT010000285.1 GCA_937901485.1 uncultured Ruminococcus sp. | reverse complement strand
GCTGGAGATTTATAGGCAGACAAAAAATGCTCTTAAAACGTGAGAAAAGGGACTGCGTGGGCAGTCCCTTCAGTCCGTCCGGGAGAAATTTTTCTCTCGGAGGGGCTTTTGTTATTTTATAATGAAGAAACAAGGTTTAAAAATGCTTTTTTGCCTGCCTCCGTTCTCTTGAACACCCCAGCATCCTCAAGCACTTCCAGAAAGACTTTGCCGATCTCCTGTTCCAGAATTACCCTTGCATTTTCCTTGCAGAAATCAGGGTAACGCTTCAGAATCTCCTCTGCCCATTCTGCATGATGTGTAAGTTCGGGACAAGCGTAGAGATTCTCGCCGTTCAGCATTGCATCCTCAAGCAATGCGATTTCCTTTGCAAGCCGTGCAGGAAGTACGGCAAGTCCCATCACCTCGATCAGACCGATATTTTCTTTCTTGATATGATGCAGCGAGGGATTCGGATGGAATACACCCAACGGACGATCGTCCGTTGTAATGTTGTTTCTCAAAACGAGGTCACACTCGTAGAAGTCTCCGTTCTTTCTTGCAATGGGCGTGATGGTGTTGTGAGGTTCGCCGTCTGTTTCCGCAAAAATCCCCACACTCTCGTCGGTGTATGCTCTCCATGTTTCCAGAATATGATTGCAGCACTTGGCAAGTTCCTCCCTGTTTTCGGAGGATACACGAATCACGGACATCGGCCATTTCACGATACCAGCTTTCACATCGGGATACTGCTTGATACTGAACTCGTGTTCAATCGGGGCTTTCGCCATAGCAAAGGTGTAATTGCCGCCCTGAAAATGCTCATGGCTCAGAATCGAACCGCCGACGATCGGCAGATCTGCATTGGAACCGATGATGTAATGCGGCAGGTAATCCACAATATCAAACAGCTTTCCGAATACTGAAGCGTCAATTTTCATCGGAACATGGGCTTCATTGAATGCAATGCAATGTTCGTTGTAGTAGCCGTAGGGAGAATATTGCAGCTGCCATTTCTCGCCATTCACAGTCATCGGAATCGGGCGGAGATTCTGTCTTGCCGGATGTGTGGCGTGTCCTGCAAATCCGGCATTTTCAGGGCAGAGCTGGCACTTTGGATATGCAGAAGCTTTCTGTGTTTTCGCTGCCGCAATATCTCTCGGATCCTTTTCAGGTTTGGAACAGTTGATAGTGATATCCAAAGTACCGTATTCGCAGTCATATGTCCACTTCATATCCTTGGCGATTCTGCCTGCACGGACATAGTTCAGCTTCTTGCTGAAATCATAGTACCAATCGGTTGCATCTTTGGGATCGGCTGCATATCTTCTCTTAAATTCAGCGATCACTTCTCTGGGCATCGGCGTCAGGATGCCCATGAGCTTTGTGTCAAAGAGATCACGGGAATTGGCAGTATCGCTGATAATACCATTTTCACAGGCATACTCGATCAGCGGCAAAAGCAGTTCGTCAATGGATTCACCGCTGTATTCCGCATGATTTTCTTCCCAGTCAGAAAGCTTCAATGCTTCCATCAGCTGATTGCGGACAACGTAAATATCGTCGCTTGTGATGAATTGATTCTGGATTGCATAGCGAATGAGTTTCTGTATATTTTTACAGATCATAATGCTCCCCCCTGCGCAGATTCTTCTGTGATCTCCACACCGCCCACAGGACGGATTCTCATCTTCTGACAAGCATGTTCGCCGAAGATGCGGTTCATTTCCGCTGTGTAAGCATCTGCAAGCTCCAGCGGTACAAACGCCTGAATCGTGCCTGCAAAGCCGCCGCCGTGAACTCTGACTGCGCCTGTACCATTCAGAACACGCTTGCTCATCATAATAGCAAGGGGAATTTCCTGCTTTGTGGGCTGGGATGTACTGTAGAGATTCTGCAAAAGCTGTGCGGAGGATTCGCCCGATTCGTTCACGAGCCGGAGAAATTCGCCCAGATTTCCGGATTTCAGTGCATCGGCTTCCTGCAATGCACGGCTGTTTTCAGAGAAGAAATGGGATGCTCTCAGAATCGCACGGTCGGGGCAGGTTTCACGCAGTTGCGGAATCGCATCATAGAATGCAATCTCGCTCACCTCACGCAGATACGGTTTTCCGAAATAGGCAGCAACCGCTTCCATCTCACTGCGGATGGCGACGTAATCATCTGTGAGATTTGCATGACTGCCCTTTGTATCGGTGATGCACAGACAATAGCCGTGTGCTTCGAAATCGAAGTCAAAAGGCTCAATTTCGGGATTGTCCGTATCATAGAAATCAATGGAAACGAGTCCCCCGACAGAAGAAACCATCTGATCCATCAGACCGCTTTTCTTGCCGAAATATACATTCTCGGCAAACTGTCCGATCTTTGCGATCTCGACTGCACCTGCCTTGCTGTCATTGTAATAGCTGTCAATGATCGTGCCAATGAGCGTTTCAAATGCCGCCGAGGAAGAAATGCCGCTGCCGCTGAGGACATCGGAGGTGCAGTAGAGATCAAAGCCGCCGATTTCTGCCCCCATACCGCTGAACTTTGCCGCAATGCCGCAGATGATGGCGGCAGTTCCTTTCTGACCGGACTGCACGGACAGATCGTCCAGATTGACGGTGAAGGCATCGTAGCCCTCGGATTTCACACGAATCACGCCGTCACGATGGAAGGCAACAACGGCAATCGCATCCAGATTCACTGCCGCCGCCAGCACACAGCCATGCTGGTGGTCGGTGTGGTTGCCGCCGATCTCGGTTCTGCCGGGGGCGGAGTAGATGCGGATGGCTTTTCGCTTCGGGTACAGCTGCGTGAACTTCTGCACAGCGTCCAGATAACGCTGTTTCTGGTGCTGGAGCACCTCCTCGGAAGTACCGTACAGCTTCTGGAATGTCTTTGTGTATGCGTTATTTTCAATTTTCTGCAATACGTCACGAATGTTCATATTGATTCCTCCTATCAGAGCGAGCAAATTTCAAACTGCAATGTCATGGGATTTTCTGATTCGATCTTGAATTCCTGATGCACCGGTGCACCCCAGCTGTCATCACCACCCACGCCCATCTGCTTTGCGGCAATGCGTACCCATGTGTAGGACGGTTCAGGGAGTTCCTCACGGTGCAGAGTATTGTCGAGTTCATAGGCACTATATGGCAGAACGCTCATTTCAAAGGGATTTTCTGTTGCTGTGAAATTAAGACCAGTGCCGTTTTCATCACAGACATTCACATATCTTACGCCTGTGCGGTTGCCGCATTCCTGCGGATTCAGATACTTTGTGAAATTGTCCTGTGCATTTGATGTGTATACGCCGAGTCTTGTGCCGTTGTTACGGTCAATGTAGTTTTCATCCGGTCCGAGTCCGTAGAATGTGAAGGCATTGTACTGCTTCTTCAGTTTGAAATCCATCGCAAATACGGGCATATCTGCCATTCCCTTCACACCGGGATAGTCCGCCTTGACACCGAGCCTGCCGTCAAAGTAAGCGGTATAAGTCACCTTGTACTCGAACGCCGGAACAGTCGGTGCGGCGAATGTATAGGTCACATCAAGGCGGTCTGCGTGTTCCTTTGTGTCAAAGCCGATCTGCTTTGCAGACTTGCCTGCAATCTGCCACTGTGCCATTGCAAAGGGATAGCCTGCACCGGTGTCGTTGTCGGTCATCGCTCTCCAGAAGCTGATTTTCGGTGCTCTTGTGATGTATTCTGTCCCATTGTAAATCAGAGAGCTGATACCGCCCTCACGCTTGTCGAACAGCATGGAGAAGCCTTCGCCATGCACGCCCACGGAGAAATCACCATAGACGATCTCTGCCTTTGCAGAAGTGGTTTCCGCCTTGCTTTCGGGCGTTTTCACGATTTCCTGTGCAAAGCTGATCTCGTGTCCCTTGTCCGCCCAGAGGGTATCTTCTGCAAGTACTGCGGATGCAGTCAGCACATATTCGCCGCCATGTTCGGGGACTGTAAGACCAATTTTCACGCTGCCTGTTTCCCCAGCAGAAATGTTCAGACTGTGTTCCTCTGCCGCAAGAATTTCGCCCTCTTTTTCAAGTGTCACCTTGAAAATATACCCGTCTGTACCAACGAACAGGTTTCTGTTTTCTACGGTCAGAACGCCATTTTCAATGCGCATTCTGATGTTGGAGTAAAGCTGTTTTGCTTCGCTTACTTTCGGAGAATAGGTGCGGTCAGCGTAAACAATGCCATTGGTGCAGAAGCCGTAGTCGCTTTGTCTGTCATCGAAATCGCCGCCATACACAAGGATGCCATCCTTGTACAGTGCCTGATCAATGTAGTCCCAGATAAAGCCGCCCTGATAGGCTTCATACTTGTCCTCAAGGTCTGTGTACAGCTTCATACCGCCGAGAGAATTGCCCATAGCGTGCATATATTCACAGCTGATGTAGGGCTTTCCTGTATTCTGTTCGAGATATTCAATCACATCGCAGGGCTTTGCGTACATCCTGCTTTCCATATCGGTGATGTGGTCGTATTTTCTGTTCCACACCACACCCTCGTAGTGAACCAGTCTTGTGCTGTCAACCTCGTGGAAGTACTCGGCCATTGCTGCAATGTCATCGCCGCAGTAGCTTTCATTTCCGCAGCTCCAGATCAGAACACTTGCATGGTTCTTGTCTCGCTCATACATGGATTTTGCTCTGTCAAGGCAGGCTTCCTTCCATTCGGGGAGGGATGCCGGAATATTGATGGACGGTTCACAAGCACCCATCTTCTGCCATGTGCCATGGGTTTCGAGGTTCGTTTCGTCGATCAGATAAATGCCGTACTCATCGCAAAGCTGATACCACCGAGAATTATTCGGATAATGGCAGGTGCGGACAGCGTTAATGTTGTTCTGCTTCATAAAGCGGATGTCCCAGAGCATATCTTCTTCGGTTACCACTCTGCCGCCGTTGGCATTCCATTCGTGACGGTTGATGCCCTTGAAGATGATACGCTTGCCGTTCAGGCACATCAAATTATTTTTCAACTCAAAGGTACGGAAGCCAACCTTTGTTTCTGCGGTTTCCACGATCTCACCGTCTGCAATGATTTCTGCGGTCAGTGTGTAGAGATTCGGTTCTTCTGCACTCCAGGGATTAACCTCAAAAATTACTGCTGTCACATTCGCTCCATCGCTCTCATAAACCTTGTTTCCGTTTATGTCAGTCAGCGTGAGCTTGACTGCATAATCACTTTCACCTACAATATCAAGCTCAGTTGTCAGGACACCGCTGCCGTTTTCGTAATCGAAATCTGCGATTACCTTCATGTCACGGACGTGAATTTCCGGAACTGCGTAAAGATACACGTCACGGAATATACCCGAAAATCTCCAGAAATCCTGGTCTTCAAGCCAGCTTGCTGTGCTGTAGCGGTAAACCTCAACCGCAAGCTTGTTGTTCTTTT
>CALGTT010000284.1 GCA_937901485.1 uncultured Ruminococcus sp. | reverse complement strand
CCGTTGCGCCGTCCTTTTGTGCCTGCTTGACGGAGCTGTTCATGAATACCGTGCAGCGCGAACCAAGCTCCACCGGATGCTTGGCAAATAAGCCCATTTCCGAGAATTCCCCGATGTCATAGCCCAGAGCCATCGCAAAGGTCTGGATGAATGAGCCGCAGCCGGAGGAACATGCCTCGTTGAGCATGATGCTGTCGATCGCGCCGTTCTTGATCTTGAAGCACTTGATATCCTGACCGCCGATGTCAATGATGAAATCCACATCCGGACAGAAGAATGCCGCCGCCTTGAAATGCGCCACCGTTTCCACGATGCCGTGATCCACCGAAAGTCCGGCACGGATCAGATCCTCACCGTAGCCCGTGACCGCACTGCTGCGGATGCGCAGGTTCGGGTGCTTGTCGTGGTAGATCTGCTTGAGCTTCGCCGCGATCCTGTCGAGCGGCTGTCCCTCGTTGGAGGCATAGTGGCTGTAGAGAAGCTCGCCCTTGTCCGTGATCAGTACGAGCTTTGTGGTGGTCGAGCCGGAGTCGATGCCCAGATAGGCATCCCCCTCATAGGTGCGAAGATCCGCATATTTCAGGTCATGCCGCTTGTGGCGGTCCACAAATGCCGCGTATTCCTCCTGCGATTCAAACAGACATTCACCCGTGAGCACCTCGGAATTTGCGGATGCATTCTGTACCTTATGCAGAAGCTCCTGTGCGGTTTTTGCCGTGATGCGGCTTTCTCTTGCATAGAGAGCTGAGCCGAGAGCTACGAAAACGGGAGCCTGTTCGGGGAAGATCGCCTGTTCTTCTGTCAGTCCGAGCGTATCCACAAACGCCTTGCGCAGTCCCTTCTGGAAAGAGAGCGGGCCGCCGAGGAACAGAACATTGCCCTTGATCTCGCGTCCCTGCGCAAGTCCCGCAACCGTCTGGTCAACCACCGCGCGGAAGATGCTTGCGGCTACATCCTCACGCGCCGCGCCCTGATTGAGCAGCGGCTGGATGTCGGATTTTGCGAATACGCCGCATCTTGACGCGATGGGATAGGTACGCGTTGCTTTGAGTGCGGCTTTGTCCAGCTCATCGACCGTAATACCGAGAAGCGTTGCCATCTGGTCGATGAATGCGCCCGTGCCGCCGGCGCATGAGCCGTTCATGCGCTGTTCCACGCCGCCGGTCAGGAAGATGATCTTGGCATCCTCGCCGCCCAGCTCAATGACGGTATCCGCCTGCGAATAGCAGGTCTTGACGGCTAAGAATGCCGCGTGCACCTCCTGCACAAACGCAATGCCGGCAGCGTTGGCAAGTCCCAGACCTGCGGAGCCCGTCATGGCTGCATGGAACTGTGCGTCCGGAAATTTCGCCAGAATGCTTTCAAGCTGTCCGGCAACCGTTTCCTTGACCTTGGAAAAATGCCGCTGGTATGCGGAATGTAAAATCGTCCCCTGTTCGTCGCAGACCACTGTCTTGACTGTGGTCGAGCCTACATCAATGCCCAATGCGTAAGTATTCATAGCTCTTTACCTTATCCTTATCTTAAACCAGACTATCCTCGTGGATAACCTTACCTTCGTCTATAAAAATTCTCGGTACACGTTTAGAAATACCGCATACGACCTCATAACCGATCGTGCCGTAAACGCCGGCAACATCATCCGCTGTGATGCAGTCGCTGCCGTCCCTGCCGATGAGCGTGACCATCGTGCCGACCTGTACATCGGGCACATTGCCGATGTCGATCATCATCTGGTCCATGCAGATGCGTCCGACGATCGGGCAGCGAACGCCGCAGACAAGCACCTCACCCTTTCCGGAGAGCAGTCTGCTGTAGCCGTCGGCATAGCCGATCGTGACGGTCGCAATGCGCTGTGCGGTTTCTGTGATATAGGTTCTGCCATAGCTGATGCAGGTGCCTGCCCCGACCGTCTTGATATGGCTGATGCGGGAACGCAGTGACAGCACCGGCTGGAGCGTGAGCGGCATATGCAGTGCCGCGTTGGGACGCAGACCGTACATGATGATGCCCGCGCGTGCGAGCGTGCTTTTCGGCTGACTGCGGTAGCAGATCGCCGCGCTGTTCATGCAGTGCACATGGGGGAGCGCAATGCCGCGCTGACGCAGAGCCGCATCCACCGCAAAGAGTGCATGTTCCTGTGCATCGGTGTAGGCGGTATTGTCCGCGTCCTCCTCATCGGCGGCGGCAAAATGGGTGAAGATGCCCTCGACCTGCAAGCCCGTGCGTCCGAGGATGGTATCAATTTCCGCAAGACACGCCTGTGTGTCCTGCGCCGGTACACCGATCCTGCCCATGCCCGTGTCAAGCTTGACATGGCAGCGGACAGGTCTGCCGGGGGATGCAAAATCCGACAGTATCCTGCCGTATTCGGAGGAAACGACCGCTTGCAGGATGTTCTGCTCTGCAAGCATCGGTGCACATTCAGGTGAGGTGTAGCCGAGGATGAGAATTTCCGCATCCGGACACCATTTCCGCACGCGCACTGCCTCCTCAAAGCTGGAAACCGCAAAGAACCGCACATCAATGTCATAAAGCTTGCGGCAGATGAATTCTTCGCCGTGTCCGTAGGCATCCGCCTTGACAACAGCACAGTAATCGGTACTTCCGGCAAGCACCTGCCGGATGGACTGTACATTGTGGGAGAGGGCATCAAGTGAAATTTCTGCCCATGCTCGCTGACGATACTGCATGATGCTCCAAGTCCTTTCTTGATTCAGAATCGCGTTTTGCTGTGCCAAAAAGTTTCGAAATGGTATCGAAACGGGAACAGAATTGTAATAATTGAAAAAAATTACGTTTTCCCCTTGTGATTTTGGCGCAGGTATGCTATAATAAAATAGATTTGCAATTCAGGCAGCACTATACAGAGACTGCCTTCTTACAAACAATTTTCAGGGGGGGATAATAATGCAGGCAAATCCGGCGCATTTGCCGCCTGCACACGTTCCGCGTGAACGGGCACTCTGCTTTACAGGACACAGACCTGAAAAGCTTCCGCAGGGAGAGGCACTGACACATCTGCTGAACATGCTGCATCTTTGTATTGAGGTTGCCGTCAAAAAGGGATACACGCATTTTTACACCGGACTTGCAGACGGTATTGACTATTATGCAGCAGAGCATCTGTTCCGGCTGCGGGAAACTGATCCGGCGATCGTTGTCATTGGTGTACAGCCGTGCACGGATTACCGGGAATTCTTCCGCGTCCGCGGCTACAGTATGCCCCGTCTGGAGTACATGCTCGCAAATGCAGATGCGCTTGTGATGCTGCCCGGCAGTTATCGCGATTACGGCATATTCGGTGCACGCAACCGCTACATGGTGGATCACTCTGCGGCGATCCTTGCGGTTTGCTGCAAGGGACGCTCCGGTTCGATGCAGACCTACCATTATGCAGAAAAGCAGCAGCTTGCCCGCTGCCGCATCTGCCTTGAACAGCCCCGTCAGCCCGTGGGCTGGGAGGTGGAGCGATACAGTTTTTGACGCATACTAACATTATACCATCATATTTCTAAAAATGCAAGGGGAAAGCGTAAACTTTCATAAACTGCACAAGCATTGCGGAAAAAGTGGAATGCGGCTTTTACCGATCAGAATGATAATCAGAAAATCAAGGAGGACGCTATGGGAAAAAGAAAAAAGAAGGGCGGACATGTAGCCATCCCGTTTTTGCTGGCATTCCTGCTTGCCATTGCCGGCATCGGCGGTATCGCATCCTTTCTGTTCAGCAAGCTCGACGATGACGGCGGCGGCATCCAGCAGATGGTGAGCAGCAACAAAAAGCCGACGGCGGAGGATGATTTCACGCTGCTGTTCGTGCTCGATGAGGCAAATGACCATGAACCCCTTACCTTCCTGCTGGCGCGTGTGCGCCCCGGTGAAAAAGAGGTCATGTTCGTAGGTCTGCCGAAAAACATGCTCTCCGTTGTGGACGGCAGACAGGATACCCTGTCCGGCTTCTACAGCAACGGCGGCATCAATAATGCCATCAGTGCCGTAGTCAACGAAACACAGATCACCCCCGACCGCTACATCATCCTCAATTCCGAGGGTTTCCAGAAGATCTGCAATATCTTCGGCGGTGCGTACTACGAAGTGCCCACCGGCACAAAGGGCTTCACGGACAGCGCAGAGCCGCAGTACCTCGGCCCGCCGCAGATCGAAAAGCTCATTACCTACCCCCTGTTCGATCAGGGCGAGGTGGAGCGCAGCGCACTGACAGCCGACCTCATCAGCGATATGGTCAACCAGACCAATTATGAGCGCATTGCCTCCTCGATGGATGCCAACTTCAAGACGCTCATCAACATGATGCAGACGGATATCTCCGCCCTTGACTATGACAACAAAAAGAACGCACTTAAATATATGTACAAGTACGGCAATACCATCGGTGTGTTCCGCGTTGCGACAGGAACGCTCGACGAGGAAAGCGAGGTGTTCATCCTTGACAGCAATTTCTATGACGGCGTGAAGGAATTCTTCGAGGAAACCGCACCCACCCAGCCGCCTGCACCTGCGGCGGAAACTGCGCCCTCCGATGCACCCGCTGAAACGGAGGAATAAGCTTGTATACGAATATTTTTGATACCCATGCGCACTACACCGACCGCGCCTTTGACGAGGACAGGGATACCCTGCTTGCGGAGCTTCCCCGGCGCGGCGTGGAGCTGGTGATGCTTGCCGGATGCAGTGTGCAGGATTCTGCGGACTGTGCCGCACTTGCAGACCGCTATGACTACATCCATGCCGCCGCCGGCGTGCATCCGGAATGCGTGGATGACCTGCCGGAGGACTGGCTTGCACAGATCCGCCGCATCGCACAGGAAAACCCAAAGGTGCGTGCCATCGGTGAGATCGGGCTGGACTATCACTATGACGGCTGTGATCCGGAAAAGCAGAAAGCCGTCTTTACCGCACAGCTTGCACTGGCAAAGGAGCTTGACCTGCCGGTGATCCTCCATGTGCGCGATGCCATCGGCGATGCCATGGAGATCCTGCGCGAATACCGTCCGCGCGGCGTGATGCACTGTTACAGCGGCTCGGCAGAAACCGCAAAGGAGATCCTTTCCCTCGGACTGTATATCAGCTTTACCGGCGTGCTGACGTTCAAGAATGCGCGCAAAGCTCTGGAGGTGCTGGAGATGCTCCCCGCGGAACGCTTTCTGCTCGAAACGGACTGCCCCTATATGGCTCCCGTTCCGTTCAGGGGAAAACGCTGCGACAGCAGCCTGATCGCCCATACTGCGGAGAAAGCCGCTGAAATCAAGGGGATGGATACACAGAAGCTGATCGACCTTTGCTGTGAGAACGGCAGAAAACTGTTCGGCATTGACCGCTGACAGGAAGATCGCGCCAAAATTTCATGTAACTTTCACATAAGCTATTGACTTTATGGCGAAATTGTACTATAATAATAGTAATTGTCGTGAAATATTTCACGAGAAAAATTTCGGAACATGCTCCCCGTGCGGAGGTGTATCCGGCAGGAGGTTAGATTGTGAAGAAAAATGCAGGAAAATCAGTCTTTTTTGTCACCTTTATCGTGATCATGGCGTTTGCACTCTCCACAGTGCTCGGCATTTCTACATATTACGGCGACATCAAGACCACCTATGTCCACGGTCTGGAGGATATCCGACTGGGTATCGACATTCAGGGCGGTGTGGACATCACGTTTGAACCGGAAAATGATATGGATGCGACAGAGGAGCAGATGGACGCTGCACTGCAGGTCATCAACATGCGTCTGGTATCGCTCAATATCAACGACAGCGAAACCTATGTGGACTACAACAACAGCCGCATTATCGTGCGTTTCCCGTGGCAGTCCGGCGAGGAGAACTTTGATCCGACCGCCGCTGTGGAGGAGCTGGGACAGATGTCCGAGCTGACCTTCCGCTACGGTCAGGAAGCGAACGGCGAAGCCATTCTGACCGGCGCACGCGTGGTTGAAGCGACTCCCGGCTATGACAGCCAGAATTCCAAGTGGGTTGTACAGCTCAAGCTTGACGATGAGGGCGCGAAGGCATTTGCGACCGCAACCGCTGCACAGGCAGCAAACGGCGGCTATATCTCCATCTGGATGGATGATATGTGCGTATCGAGCGCGACGGTAAATGAGACCATCGGCAACGGCGAGGCTGTCATCACCGGTAATTTTGACGCAGAATCTGCAAAGAAGCTGGCAGATCAGATCACCTCCGGTGCACTGCCCTTCTCTCTGAAGACCACCAGCACCAAGACGCTGTCCCCGACACTGGGCGCAGGCGCACTCTATGCAATGGTGCTCAGCGGTCTGATCGCACTCGTATTCATCTGCATCTACATGCTCGTCCTCTACCGCCTGCCCGGTTTTGTGGCAGTTGTCGGTCTGATCGGTCAGGTAGCAGGTATGCTCGCAGCCGTTTCCGGCTGGTTCGGCTTCATGCCCAGCTCCACGCTTACCATCCCCGGTATCGCAGGTATCATCCTGTCCGTTGGTATGGGCGTTGACTGTAACATCATCACCGCAGAGCGTATCCGTGAGGAGCTGGCAAAGGGCAGATCCGTGGAGACTTCCCTGCGTGCCGGCTACAAGAACGCATTCTCTGCGATCCTTGACGGTAACCTGACACTGGCGATCGTGGCTGTCATCCTCATGGGTGCATTCGGCACGAACACCAACCCGCTGACCAAGATCCTCGACAAGACCATCTTCTTCATGTTCGGTTCTACCACTGAGGGCTTTGTATACTCCTTCGGCTTCACACTGCTCGTCGGCGTTATCCTCAACTTCATCATGGGCGTGGGCGCAGCAAGACTCATGACCATGTCCCTTGCAAAGTTCAAGTGCTTCCAGAAGCCTGAGCTGTACGGCTACAACAAGGACAAGTACAAAGCACCCAGAACCTTTAACTTCAGCGGTATGAAGAAGGTTTACTTCACCATCGCATCCATCCTGATCGTGCTTTCTCTCTGCACAAGCTTCCTCGGCGTAGAGGTTGCCATTGACTTCAAGGGCGGTACGATCGTATCCTACTCCTACACCGGCGACATTGACGAGAACGCGTGCAAGGCAGAGATCGAGGAGATCCTCGGTACACCCATCACCCTCCAGACCGGTGAGAGCTTTGATGCGGATACCAACACACTGACCGTTTCCTTCAGCTATAACGAAGGTCTGAGCGCAGATCTGCAGGATCAGATGCTTGCCTGTGTACAGGAGACCTATCCGGATGCAGGTGTTGAGATGCTTGACAGCAACGATGTCAGCCCGTCCTCCGGTAAGGAATTCTTCGGCAAGTGCATCGTGGCAGTACTGTTTGCAGCACTCCTGCTCATCATCTACATCGCACTGCGATTCAAGAAGGTCAGCGGCTGGTCCGCCGGTATCTTTACGATCGTGGCACTGCTGCACGACATCATCATTGCATATGGTTCATTCGTTCTGTGCGGCTTTGAGATCAATGCAAACTTCATGGCAGTTCTGCTGACCATCTTCGGTTACTCCATCAACAACACCATCGTTGTGTATGACAGAATCCGTGAGAATCAGGCACTGCTCCCGAAGAAGAGCACCATTGCAGAGCTGGTCAACATCAGCGCATCCCAGACACTCCGCCGTTCCATCCGTACTTCCATCACAACTCTGGCGACCATGATCATCATCAGCGTTGTGGCAGGTGTATGCCATGTAAACGACATCATGAGCTTCTCCCTGCCGATGGTATTCGGTCTGCTGGCAGGTACATTCTCCTCCCAGTGCATCGCACCGACACTGTGGGTATGGTGGAATGAAAAGCGCGGCATCAAGACCATCAGCGATTACAGCAAGAAGTCCGCTTAAAGCGGCTGGATGATCCAAAACAAAAGCGTATTTCAAGGATACAATGCCTTGAAATACGCTTTTTGTATGTGGTGTAAATGCGTGATTCTTATAGCTTGTAAAAGTGAAAGCCTGATGATGTTTCTTATACTAATCCCTTTAACCCCTGTAGATAAACTAAGCTCCCCCCCCCGCCGCCGTTCGGCGGCACCTCCCCCGCAAAGCGGGGGAGGGAT
>CALGTT010000283.1 GCA_937901485.1 uncultured Ruminococcus sp. | reverse complement strand
GGCTTCCCTCAATTCATATAGTACGTGTCTTTTATAATTCATTATGATACCTCTGAATGTTAGTGTGCTAACATTATAGCACATCCCCCACGTCCCGTCAAGTTCTTTGGCAGTGTATGGAGAATTTTTCAAAATTCTGTTAGTTTCAAACAATGGCAATATACAAAATATGATAATCCTGCACAATGCCGGAGGTAAAAATATGTCCGCCAATGGCGGACATACTGTTGATTGCATTTGTGACTTATTCCATGGGTGTCATATCATCCTTGGACAGCTCCACAGTCACGCGGGAGCCGCGGTCAGTGGTCTTGGGGATGAAGTGCAGGTGCAAATCGTTGAAATTCTGCGGAACTTCTGCGGCAAGTGTACCAGTTACGGAACTGCCGGGTGCAATTTCGGTCTGGAATGCCTCTGCACCGGTTGCGTCATACAGCTTCTTCATTGCAGGGATGGTGAAGCATTCCTGCGACTCGAAGTATGTACCGTCCACTGTCAGTGCGAAGTTGTTCAGGTAATTGGTTTCCACAGCTGCCTCTGTGTCGTTTTTGATGGTCAGTTCAAAGAAAACTGCCATCTTTCCGGAATTTTCCATAATAATCTCCGGATTCATCACCTTTGTGACAGTCACGGTCATATTGCCAAAGCTTGCTGATTCGCCCATAAAGGTCTTGATTTCCTCATAACTTTCCACAGTTTCGTCCACGGGCGGCGCGGTCACAGTGGGGGTATCGCTATGATTCTCCGTTACCTTTGTCGTACAGCCAACTGCCATCATGCAGGTAAGTGCGAGCAACGCGCACATTGTTTTTCTGAATCTCATCATTGTATTCCCAATCCGCCGGTACAGCGGATTCTCCTTTCTTTGATTTGGACAGGCTTCTGCGCAGCAGCAGTGCGCATACTACCTTTATTATACCATATTTTCCGCGTCAATGCAAGTACCTGCGGCTGTTTTTTTCAAATTTCGTTTTTTTTCACGCAGCAGCCGGAAAAATGCGGAAAGCACATCGCTGCATTCTGCCTGCATCATGCCGCCCTGCGCCTGCGGTTTCCAGTTGTAGGGCAGGTCGAACATACGCTGTACCGAGCAGACTGCACCGTTCTTATCGTCATACGCGCCGAAATACACATCATCAATCCGCGCCTGCACGATTGCGCCGCTGCACATCGGGCATGGCTCAAGCGTTACATAAAGCGCACACTGCGGCAATCTCCAGCCGCCGAGTCTGCGGCAGGCATCGTCGATCGCCATCAGCTCCGCATGGGCAAGCGCGTGTTTGCCCGTTTCACGGCGATTGTAGCCCTCTCCGACAATTTCCCCCGTCGTCTTGCGCACAATGACAGCACCGACCGGCACTTCACCGTACTCTGCCGCTTTCCGCGCAAGGGCAAGGGCGCGCTGCATG
>CALGTT010000282.1 GCA_937901485.1 uncultured Ruminococcus sp. | reverse complement strand
TTTGTGTGCGTGTGCGTGGAAAAGCTACCATTAGTGTCAATCCCAATCAGGTCGTGCAGTATAAGGCACTGATGGCAGAGTTTACAGAGCTGAACAAATCGCTTGCACAGATGCGCAGCCTGACACATATCAACCCCACACTGGATCTGTTTGCAGTGAATAATACGACCTATGCGGTCTATGAATATCTGGAGGGCATCAAGCTTGTCGATTTCCTCAAGGATAATGCCGGCGAGCTGACATGGAAACAGGTTTCCGAGATGTTCCCGCCCTTCTTTACCACGCTGAGCCTGATGCACAACAATAATGTCATCCATCGCGCCATCAGTCCGGACACCATCTATGTGACGGAAAAGGGCGAGCTGCGTCTGTGCGGCTTCTCCATTTCCACCGTCCGCACTGCCCATACGGAGCTGCCCTGTGAGATCTTCCACGGCTACGCTGCACCGGAGCAGTATTCTCCCAGCAGCCGACAGGGAACATGGACGGATGTCTATGGCATCTGTGCCGTGCTCTACCGCATTCTCACCGGATGCAAGCCGACAGAAGCCACCAGCCGTATGGAAAATGACAATCTCTGCGAGCCGCACGAGATGAACCCCAGCATTCCGCGCAATGTTTCACGCGTCATCATGAAGGGACTGAATCTGTTCGGTGCTGACCGTATCCAGACGGTGACGGAGCTTGTCACACAGCTCTTTGAACAGCCGGAGGAGGAAGAACCGAAGCCCATTCCCGTTGAGCCTGTGTATCGTCCCAGACCTGCACAGCCCAAGCGTCCTGCACCGGTGGAGGAATACAGCGGCGGCAAGGATGATTATGATCCCTATGACGAATATGATGTCGTGGATACCCGCGACAACCTGATCGACCGCATCAAGATCCCGATCATCATCGGTATCCTGCTGACCTGCGTGCTTCTGGTCTTTGCCATCCTTGTGCTCAATCTGATGGATATGGGGCCGTTCTCGACTGCCGATTCCGGCAGCAGCAGCAGCCGCCCTGTGGAAACCACCACAACGGTGACGGAAACGATCAATAATATCGTCACAGAAACCATGCCGGCAACGGAAATGAACGGCGACAGCGTGATGCCCGATCTGATCGGCAAGGATTTTGAGACGAAAAAAGCGCAGTTTGAAGCCGAGGGCTGGATCTATCTCGAAGCGACCTATGAATACAGCGATGAATTCAAGGCAGGTCAGATCGTCAGCCAGTCTCTGGAAAAGGGCGAACCGTTCAACAGCGGTGCGACTGTTCAGGTCGTTGTCAGCAAGGGCCCGTCCGCTGTGAAGATCCCCGAATATGAGGGCAAGACGCTCAAGCAGTACGAAGCTGAGCTGGATGTGCTCGGACTGAGTGAATTCTATGTGACGGAAGCGGTTACGAATTATGCCTACAAGAACGGCGAGGTCATCGAGCTGAATATGGAAGCCGGCGATATGTTCAGCTTCAACGATCCGGAAACGCTGAAGATCTATTACGCAAGCAATCCGGAAACGACAACCAGCACAACGACGACCACCACAACGACAACAACGACCACGACCACGACCACAACAACGACGATTCCTCCGACGGAAGCCCCGACACAGCCGCCGGAAACCACTGCTCCTCCTGAGCCTACGGAGGAAGTGCAGACACCGGCACCGGAAGTACCGGAGGATGTGCAGCAATAAAAATTCCAAAAAAATGAAATGCTCCTGCATCTGCGGGAGCATTTTTTGATGTATAATTTCAGAGCAAGCCGTGCATACTATCCGCATGAACTGCAATTTGCAGTTCGCAGTTTACTGAATTGAGGTGTTCCGAATGTGGGATAAAATTGCATTGACTCTGCTGATCATCGGCGGCATCAACTGGGGTCTGGTCGGTATTTTCGAATTTGACCTCGTTGCATGGCTGTTCGGCGGCTCGGATACGCTGCTGAGCAGAGCTGTCTATATCGTGATCGCAGTTTGTGCCGTCTGGTGCAGCACACTCCTGTTCCGTCTTGACGACGAACCGGAGCGCGTCACGTCCGGCGTGCATTAACAACACAGCCCGTTCCTTGCTGGAACGGGCTGGTTTTGTGCAGGGGGCTCTGCCCCCTGCACCCCCGCCAAAGGGATGTGATCCCTTTGGAATCCCGATCGTTTCGCCATTGCACCCCTACGGGGCACAAAGGCGAAACGT
>CALGTT010000281.1 GCA_937901485.1 uncultured Ruminococcus sp. | reverse complement strand
TTCTTCCGCAATACGCTCCGGTGCTTCCGGAACGATCTCTTCCGGTACTGTTTCTTCCGGCGCGGATGCCTTTGCAGGCTTTTTGTTCTTCTTGAACAGTCCGCCTTTTTTGCGCTTTTTCGGTTCTTCCGGCACTTCCTCCGCAGCAGCTTCCTCAATAATTTCCGGTTCTTCTGCCGCAGGAGCTTCTTCCTGCACCGCGGTCTGTGAAGCAGCCTCCTGCTCCATTGCAAGGCGGATGCGCTGTTTGATCAGCTCTGCCTTTCTTCCGATCTCCAGTGCGCTGTCCTCCTGCGGTGCTTCCGGCTCAGCAGGAGTCGGGGCAGGCTGGGGTTCGGGCTGTGGCTCCGGCTGCGGTTCGGGTTCATTTTCGCTCTGCTCCATCGCAAGTCGAATGCGCTGCTTGATCAGCTCTGCCTTGCGGTTGACTTCCTGTTCACGCGTGCTCTGTGCAGGCTGTTCCGGTTCTGCAATTTGCTCCGGCTCTGCATACGGCTCTTCGTCCTCCATCTGCTTGCGGCGGCGGAGTTCATCGGCAACAGAAGTATCACGCGGAATATCCGGCGGCAGTTCATCCGGCACAACAATGTGCGGAATCCTGCGCTTGGGCGGATTGGCAGACTGCGGCGCAGGGATATCGCTCTGGCGCACGGGAGCAGTGCTCTGTGCAGCGTCCGCATTCTGCGCAGACTGCGGCCGTTTTTTCTTCCGCTTTTTCTGCTCCGGTCTGGGCTTGGGCGGAATGATCTGGTTGGGCTTGCGCTCTGCATCGAGCATGGGGAGAGCTGTTTCATCGAGGCGGTCGCGCATCCGGACAGCCGGATTCTGGGACGGTTCATCCGAGAAATGGCTGACGGGCGGCGGCACGGGCACAGGCTCACGCTTCGGAATAGTCTGCTCTACACGCTTCTGCGGCGCAGGACGATTCTGACTCGTTTCGATCTCTACATTGCGTGAGATCTCCTCCACGCGCTGGCGCGATTTTTCGCTTGCTGCCGGCTTTTTCGGGGGCGGCGGTGCAGGCTTGGGGGGCTGGGGCTTGGGTTTTTCCTCCTCACCGAGCAGACCGCTGAGAAGGTTGTTGATGTCATTTTTTTTCATACGTTTCTCCGATTCGTCAGCGGATCTGTCCGTTTCCGATAATACGATACTGAATGGTGGTCAATGCCAGCAGTCCCATCGGGCCTCTTGCATGGAGCTTCTGGGTGGAAATGCCGATCTCCGCGCCGAAGCCGAATTCCTCGCCGTCGGTGAATCGGGTGGACGCATTGACATAAACGGCTGCGGAATTCACGCTGTTCTGGAAATATTCCGCGTTTTC
The DNA here is from genome assembly GCA_937901485.1 of uncultured Ruminococcus sp. Classification (GTDB taxonomy): domain Bacteria; phylum Bacillota; class Clostridia; order Oscillospirales; family Ruminococcaceae; genus UBA3855. Next base: position 2,018 of record CALGTT010000281.1, on the reverse strand, counting down.
CATATTTTTCGTCACGATGCACTCAGAATGTCTGGTGCTGTATTTCTCGATATGTGCAACGGCTTCCTCCACGGAATCCACCACGCACACAGCGATCTTATAATCAAGGTATTCCGTCGCATAATCCTCCTCGGTTGCCGGGATCACGCCGTCGCCGAGAATGCGCTGTGTTTCCGCACAGCCGTGGATCTCGACATTGTGCGCGGAAAATGCAGTGCGGATGTGGGGCAGGAATGCCGGCGCGATGTCCTTATGTACGAGCAGTGTTTCGATCGCATTGCACACGGACGGACGCTGTGTCTTGGCGTTGTTGGCGATCTGTACTGCCATTGCAAGGTCAGCGGACGCATCCACATACACATGGCAGTTGCCGGCACCGGTTTCAATCACCGGAACAGTTGCCTGCTTGACAACAGCCTGAATCAGACCTGCGCCGCCTCTGGGAATGAGCACATCGAGGTAACTGTTGAGCCTCATCATTTCAGCGGCAGTCTCACGGTCGGTCTTTTCCACGAGCTGCACCAGATCTGCCGGAAGTCCGACGCTTTCGAGTGCTTCACGCATTACGGAAACAAGGCAGGTATTGGAACTGATCGCTTCCTTGCCGCCGCGGAGAATGACTGCATTTCCGGCTTTCAGGCAGAGCGCAGCCGCATCCACGGTCACATTGGGACGGGACTCAAAGATGATGCCGATGACACCCAGCGGTACACGCACCTGACGGATGCGCAGACCATTCGGGCGCACCCAGCCCTTATCCTCCGTACCGATCGGATCTTCAAGAGCAACAAGCTTGCGCACAGCATTGGCGATCGCCTGAATTCTGCCCTCGTCGAGGCGCAGTCTGTCCTGCATTGCGGCGGTCATATTGTTCTGCACTGCCTGCTCCAGATCCTTTGCATTTTCGGCAATGATGCGTTCACTGTTCACCAGAAGCGCATCCGCAATGGCGTTCAGTGCCTGATTTTTGAGAACAACACCGGCTTTTGCGGCAGCGGGGGCAGCGGTTTTCGCACGCGCTCCAAGAGTTTCCATGTATGTCATAGGTCATTCCTCCTTATTGATTACGGATGGCAGGGAAAAACGTGCCGAGCTGTTCGCCGTCAAACAGACGGTACAGATCATCGGGATTTCTGCCGTTCATAATGATCATATCCACACCTGCGGCAGTTGCGATCTTTGCGGCATTGATCTTTGTTGCCATGCCGCCCGAACCGAGGGAGCTGCCTGCGCCGCCGGCGATGGCTTCAATGTGGCTGTCAATGCACTCAACCACAGGGATAATTTCCGCGTCCGCATTCTTATGCGGGTCTTCGGAGTACAAGCCGTCAATATCGGACATAATAATGAGCAGATCCGCACCGGCAATGGATGCCACAACTGCGGACAGGGAATCATTCTCGCCGATTTCCAGTTCCAACTCATCAATCGCTACCGTGTCGTTTTCGTTGACAATCGGGATAACGCCCATGGACGCAAGCTCGTCAATGGCATTGCGTACATTGTCCACGCGGTCGGGTATGCTGATGATGCTCTTGGTCAGCAGAATCTGTGCCACGGTAACGCTGTATTTCGAGAACATTTCGTCATAAATGTGCATCAGCTCGCACTGTCCGACTGCGGCGGCAGCCTGCTTGCCGGGGGTGGTTTTCGGACGCTCACGCAGGTTGAGCTTGCCCACGCCAAGTCCGACTGCACCGGACGACACGAGAATCAGCTCATGTCCGGAATTCTGCAAATCCGCCAGTACACGCGTCAGATTGTTCATCCGGCGGATGTTGAGCTTGCCGGTTTTATGGGCAAGGGTGGATGTACCAAGCTTGATGACAATACGTTTTTTTTCTGAAAAATCAATCATAATCCTATTCCTCTTATTTGCAGGGCTTTTCCCCTTATTTGTTCACCTGATTTTTCGGCGTTCCGGCAAGGAATGCCTCCAGATTGTCTGCCACAATACCAATGAGCCGTTCTCTGGTTTCCAGCGGCGACCATGCAATATGCGGCGTAATCAGGCAGTT
>CALGTT010000280.1 GCA_937901485.1 uncultured Ruminococcus sp. | reverse complement strand
TGCAGGTCTCGCCGTGACCGAGGCCGGCCTCCAGAGCCAGCAGGATGTTGCGGATGACCATGCGGCCCTCGGGAGAGGTATCGGTACCGTAGTTGATGGAGGAGAAGGGAGTCTGGGCACCGGCACGGGAGTGCATGGTGTTCAGGTTATGTACCAGAGCCTCCATCGCCTGATAGGTCGCGCGGTTGGTTTCCTTGTAGGCGTGCTTTGCTGCGAATGTCAGCACCTTTTCTGCCAGCTCTGCCGGAACGTCGGCGGAAAGTGCCTGCGCAGCCTTTTCTGCAAAGCCATTGTCATTCGCCAGCACCGGCATGATGCTCTCTTCGGCAAGTCTGCCCATTACCGCATCCGTCAGCTCTGCGGCGTTTTCGCAGCCGCCCAGCAGCTCCAGTGCACGCGCCACATTCTGCTTGTAGCGGGACGCGTAGGTCTTGCGCACGCCGTCCGCCATTGCATAATCAAAATTCGGTACGCTCTGACCGCCGTGCTGGTCGTTCTGGTTGGACTGGATGGCGATGCAGGCGAGTGCCGAGTAGCTCGAAATGTCATTCGGCTCACGCAGGAAGCCGTGACCTGTGGAGAAACCGCCCTTGAACAGCTTGATCAGGTCGATCTGGCAGCAGGTCGTTGTCAGCGTCAGGAAGTCGAGGTCATGGATGTGGATGTCACCCTTGGCGTGTGCCTTTGCATGTTCCGGCTTGAGCACATACATCTCATAGAATTCCTTCGCGGAAACACTGCCGTATTTGAGCATCGTGCCCATTGCCGTGTCGCCGTCAATGTTGGCATTCTCACGCTTGATGTCGCTGTCCTTCGCGGAATGGAACGTCAGCTCGTTGAGCACGCCCATGAGGTTGGTCTTCATCTCTCGTGCGCGTGTGCGCTCGTAGCGGTACAGGATGTACGCCTTTGCCGTCTGTGCATGTCCGCGCTCGATCAGCACCTTTTCTACAAGATCCTGAATCTGTTCTACCGTCGGGATCTCGTCATAGGAATTGTCGCAAAGCTCGCAGACCTCCTGTGCAACGGACTTGGCTTCTTCAAAATCCGTACCGCCCACAGCCTTTGCAGCTTTGAAGATCGCGTTGGCGATCTTTTTGGCATCGAACGGTACAACTCTATTATCACGCTTTTTGATCGATGTTGGCATATCTATCTACCTCCACTATATATTGTACTCATGTTGAGCAGCTATATATTAGTATACAGCATAAATCCGATCTTGTCAAGGGGGTGAAAGCCGTGATTTTCACCAATGAAAGTTGTTGAAATTTAGTTGATTAGCTGAAAAATCGACGTTCTTCGACAAAGTTTGTTCATATTGCATAGATTTTCCTCAAAACGCGAACATACGTTTTAAACCACAATATATAGTGTGTTGAAAAGCATCCGGCTTTGTGGAATATCGAGGTTTCCGCGATATTTCCATCCTTTCGGCTGTGGAAAATTCGTAATCGGGAAAGTGGACGCAACACATGTAGGTAGGCGCGGTATTTTCTGGAAAACTTGACATACAGGCATTTTTATAGTATAATGATATAGAAATGCACCATAACAGGAGGAAACTATTATGTCAATGGAATTTATCAGAAAAATGCCGCTTCCTGAGGAGATCCGGGAGCAGTTCCCGCTTTCGGAGCAGTGTGTTCCTATCAAGGAGCACCGTGACGCAGAGATCCGCAGGGTATTCACAGGGCAGTCCGACCGTCTGATCCTGATCATCGGGCCGTGTTCCGCAGACCGTGAGGATTCGGTGATGGAATACATGCACCGTCTGGCAAAGGTCAACGAGCAGGTCAAGCACAAGATCCTCATCATTCCCAGAATTTACACCAACAAGCCGCGCACGAACGGCACGGGCTACAAGGGCATGGTGCACCAGCCCGACCCGACCAAGGCGGAGGATATGCTGGAGGGTCTGATCTCCATCCGCAAGCTGCACACGAGAGTAATCGAGGAAACAGGTTTCACCTGTGCGGATGAGATGCTCTATCCGGAGAATTACCGCTATCTGTCCGATCTTTTGTCCTATGTGGCAATTGGTGCAAGAAGTGTGGAGAACCAGCAGCACCGTCTGACGGCAAGCGGCATGGACATTCCGGTGGGCATGAAGAACCCGACCAGCGGTGATCTGTCCGTCATGTTCAATTCGATTTTTGCCGCAGAGAGCAGCCACACATTCCTGTACAGAGGCTGGGAGGTACACACGACCGGCAATCCGCTGACGCACGCGATCCTGCGCGGCTATGTGAACAAGCACGGCGAATCCCTGCCGAACTATCATTATGAAGATCTCCTGCTGACCTATCATCACTATGCAGAAAAGGCATTCCAGAACATGGCAGTGATCGTGGACACGAATCACGCTAACTCCAACAAGTGCTATCTGGAGCAGCCGAGGATCGTCAAGGAAGTCCTGCACAGCTGCCGCCACAATGCGGAGATCAGGAGCATGGTCAAGGGCTTCATGATCGAGAGCTATCTGGAGGACGGCGCACAGAAGGTCGAGGAAGGCATCTACGGCAAGTCCATCACTGACCCGTGTCTGGGCTGGGAAAAGACCGAGAAGCTGATTTATCAGATTGCGGATCAGCTGTAAGCGCGGAGATTCAACGGATGAAGAAGAGAAAGCCCATAATCATGTTGGCAGCAGGCATTCTTTTTCTGATTGTAGCTGTCATTTGGATGATTGCAGTAAAAGCATCAGTCAATTGGTACATGATTCCGGCATCCATCGGCGGCTGGCTGATTGGAAGCAGTATTTGTGATCTGTAAAGTAAAAGGCACTCCCAACATCGGGAGTGCCTTTGCTATATCGGAAATCAGATTCCCTTCTCAATCGCCTTCACCGCCTGCATCATGATCGCGCATTCCAGACGCTTCTTTTCCATCTCACAGGAAAGCTCATGTGCATTGTGGATATCACCGGCATACTGGTAGTTGTTCGCATTACAGCCGCCGCTGCAATAGAACTTCGCCCAGCATTCACGGCACTTGGGCTTGTTGTAGATGTGCGTGCCTGCAAAGACCTTCTTCATTTCCATGTCGAATGTGCCTTCTTCGAGGTTGCCCATCTTGTATTCCTCCATGCCCACGAACTGGTGGCAGGGGTAAATATCGCCGTCGGGCGTGATGGCAACATACTCATTGCCGCATCCGCAGCCGCGCAGACGCTTGATCGCGCACGGGCCCTGGTTCAGGTCGAGCATGAAGTGGAAGAAATTGAAGTGCTTGCCCGCCTTGTCATTCTCCAAGAGACGCTGTGCAAGCTTCTCATACTCCGCAAATACCTGCGGCAGCTCTGCTTCTGTCAGTGCATACGGATCATTCGGATCACCCACAACAGGCTCTACAGAGATCTGGTCAAAGCCGGCTTCGTTCAGATGGAAAACATCCTCGGAGAAGTCCAGATTGAACTTCGTGAACGTGCCGCGCACATAGTAGTCCTTGTCCTTACTGCGTGCATCCACGAGCTGCTTGAACTTCGGCAGAATGATGTCATAGCTGCCCTTGCCGTTGGGAGTCACGCGGATACGGTCGTTGACTTCCTTTCTGCCGTCGATGGAAAGGACAACATTCGACATTTCCTTGTTGATGAAGTCGATCTTGTCATCATCGAGCAGCAGACCGTTTGTGGTGATGGTGAAGCGGAAATTCTTGCCGTATGCCTTTTCGCGCTCACGCGCATACAGTACGATCTCCTTGACCGCATCGAAATTCATCAGCGGCTCGCCGCCGAAGAAGTCCAGCTCCAGATTTTCACGATTGCCGGAGTTTTCCAGCAGGAAGTCGATCGCCATCTTGCCGGTTTCCACGGGCATCAGCTTTCTGCCCGTGCCGAAGTCGCCGGTGGATGCGAAGCAGTAGGTGCAGCGCAGGTTGCAGTCATGTGCAATATGCAGGCACATTGCCTTGATGGGGGAGGCAACAGCGAACGCCGCGTACTTCTCGTAATCATCCTCGGAGAACAGGATCTTTTCCTCATACAGGGATTTCAATTCGAGGTAGCATTCCTTCAGCTCGTCCGCCTCGTACTTGCCGGAGAGCTTTTCGAGGATCTCTGCGGGACATTCGTCCGCAAACGGGGGCTTGGCATCATCGAGCAGATCGTAGGTCATCTCGTCCACGATATGCACCCCGCCGCTGTTCACGTCCAGCACGATGTACAGTCCATTGAGTGTAAACTTATGTATCATAGTATTCAATCCTTTATCTATATTTTCTGTGCGACCACAGTATCCGCATAAAAAACCGCCCCGCACACGGGATGCAGGGCAGTGAAGAAATGTCGAAAGAGCTTATCTCTCGCACTTCTGGTTTGCAACTGTGCAGGAAGTCTTGCAAGCGGACTGGCAGGATGCCTGGCACTTGCCGCAGCCGCCCTTCTGTGCGGACTCCTTCAGGTTTGCCTTGTTGATGGTCTGAATGTGCTTCATTTGGTTTCCCTCCGTTTCTATTCGAGCAAGCTCGTTTTTTATATTATACCATATATTGCCCCCGATTGCAAGGGGATATGGGATAATTTTGTGGATTTTTGAAGTTTTGCGTCAATACGGCGGTTTTGTGATCTTCCGGTTCACGCCCCGCACCCCGCCGCAGACAGCCGCAAGCAGGAGGATGCCGCAGCGTACAGCGATGCGTTCTGAGATCGCCCCGCCCATGCACACGCACCCTGCCAGCAGAATACCGCAGAGCAGTGCACCGCAGAGCAGACCTGTCAGAATGCCGTGCCGCCGTGCGTGAAAACCGCTGGTATTTCCGGCGCAGAATGCCCCGATGCCCCAGAAGATATCTGCCGCAAGCATCAGCAGCCGTTCCGGTATATGCGTAAGGAGCAGAAAGCCCGAAAGCAGGAGCATTCCGGCAATAATCCGGAGCAGTCCGCCCAGCACACCGAGCACTGTCCGGAATACCGGAGATTTCCATAAACGATCACGCCGCATTGCATCACCCCTGTTCGTACAAGTTCCTGATGCATTCTATGCGGCGTGCTGTGTGATTATTCCTTGGGAGTCTTCGGCTGTGTTCTTGCCTTGAGCTTTTCAGCCTTTGCCGCCTCAGCCGCTTCTCTTGCAGTGACATTTTCCTTGATGGCATCCTGCATCATGCGGATCTTCAGACGGTCGCTGCCGGTTTCAAGCACTACGGTCTTGGTGTTCTCCTCCACACGCAGGACAATGCCCACGATACCGCCGATGGTGATGACCTCATCACCGATCTGCAGGCTGTTCTGCATCTCCTTGGTTTCCTTTTCCATCTTGCGCTGCGGACGGATCATGATAAAGTACAGAGCCGCCAGCAGGATCAGGGGAATTGCGAATGTGGAGATCAGCATGGAAGTGGTGGAGGGCTGATCCGGAGCAGCTGCCGCTTCCTCCGCAAATGCGGTGATCGTTCCCATTGCCGTCATCATGGACGCACCGGTCAGAGCTGCCAGTGCCTTTACAAGCTTCTTCTTCATAAATCTGCCTCCTGTATTAGTTTTCTTTGTTTTTCTGCATATATGCATCCATAGCCTTTGCTGCAGCTTTGCCTGCGCCCATGGCAAGAATGACCGTTGCCGCACCGGTAACTGCGTCACCGCCGGCATA
>CALGTT010000279.1 GCA_937901485.1 uncultured Ruminococcus sp. | reverse complement strand
CAAAGACACCGTTTTCTGACGGATCTTGAAAATAACATGGAAGGCTTCTCCGGCAGCGTCAAGAGCATCATGCGTGCTGTACGGCAGGGGGCTTTGCAGAGTGTGTTCGGTACGGTCGCACAGCTCATTCAGGTGGACAGCCGCTATGGCATCGCCATCGAAACGGCACTGGGCGCATCCGTGCAGCACCTCATTGTTGCGGACGAAAACGCCGCAAAATCGGGCATCCGCTACCTGCGTGACAACCGTGCAGGACGCGCGACCTTCCTGCCGCTGACTTCCATCCGCGGCAAGTACCTCAATGAGCAGGGACTTGCACAGCAGCGGGGTTTCGTGGCAGTGGCAAGCGACCTCGTGGACTGCGCACCGGAGTACCGGAGCATTGCGGAATCCCTGCTCGGCAGGATCGTGATCCCGGAGAATATCGACGATGCGACCGAGATCGCCAAGCGTTACAGCTACCGTTTCCGTATCGTGACAATGGACGGTCAGGTCATCAATGCCGGCGGTTCGTTCACGGGCGGTTCGGTGCAGAAAACCGGCGGTATGCTGACAAGAAAAACAGAGCTGAATGAATTGCAGAACGCCATTGCACTGCTGGCAAGGCAGTGTCAGGAGGCGGAGGAAACGGCACGCCGCTGTGCGGAGGATGCCGCGGCTGCGGAACATGCACTGGAAACGGAAAGCGAACAGCTCACCGCACTCCAGCAGAATCTTCTGCACGCACAGAGCGAAGCGGAACGCTGTGCATTCCCCGTGGCGCAGTACCGTCAGCAGGCGGCGGAACAGGAAAGCCGCCGTGCGGTTCTCGCGCAGAATGCACAGGCTGCGGATACGGCTGTAGAAAAGACACAGGCAGACTATGATGCTCTGCTTGCACGGATCACGGAAGCGGAAAGCGGCGTGACGGGCGCAAAGGAGCGCAGGACTGCCATGCAGCAGGAGCGCACGCGCCTTTCCGAGGAATACGGCGATCTGAAGATCCGGCTGGTGCAGGTGCAGAAGGATGCGGAATCCGCTGCAAATGCGCTCGCTCTTGCACAGGAAGCTGTGGAAACGGCGAAAGTGCGAAGAAACCAGCTGGAAGAAGAAATGGAACACTGCCGCACTGCCATTGCGGAGAAAACGAAGGAAGCCGCCGAACAGGAAGCGGCTCTTGCGCAGACGGAGGAAAAGATCACCGCATCGGAAGCACGCGCCAAAAATGCTACGCAGGTGCATGATGAGCAGAATATGCGCATCCGGCAAATGCAGAAGGGACTGACGGATTTCCATGCGGCAAAGGAAAAGCTGTCCGCCGAGGTCACAAGGCTGACTGAGCGTGAGAGCAATCTGCGCACGGAGCACGACACGATCATTGCAAAGCTGCTGGAGGTCTACGAGCTGACGCGCTCCGAGGCACAGCAGATCGCAGAGCCGATCGAGGATCTGCCGGCGGCAAAGAAACGCCTTTCTGAGCTGAAGCAGAAGATCCGCGCACTCGGCAGTGTCAATGTGGACGCGATCGAGGAGTACCGTGAGGTATCCGAGCGTTATAAATTCCTCTCCGCGCAGATGACGGATGTCCGCCGATCCAAGCAGGAGCTGGAAAAGCTCATTGCAGAGCTGACAGAGGAAATGTGCCGCATTTTCGCGGAAAGTTTTGCTGTCATCAACCAGAATTTCAAGGAGATCTTTGTGGACCTCTTTGGCGGCGGCAAAGCAGAGCTGACGCTGACAGATCCCGAAAACATCCTGACATCGGGCATTGAGATCAATGTCGCGCCGCCCGGAAAGGTCATCAAGAACCTGATCTCCCTCTCCGGCGGTGAGCAGTCCTTTGTGGCGATCGCGATCTATTTTGCGATCCTGCGGCTGCGTCCTGCGCCGTTCTGCATCCTCGATGAGATCGACGCGGCACTTGACGAAGCCAATGTCCGCAAATATGCACGCTATCTCAAACAGTTCACCGACAGCACCCAGTTTGTGCTTGTTACCCACCGCCGCAGTGCGATGGAGGAGGCAAATGTCCTCTACGGCGTGACGATGCAGGAGGACGGCATTTCCCGCCTGCTCAAGCTCGAACAGCCGGAGGATATTCCGCTTGACGAATAATCCGTTATCAGATTAAGGAGCGAATTATGGGACTTTTTTCAAAAATCAAAGCAGGACTTCAGAAAACCCGCGATGCCGTTGTCCAGAAAATGCAGCGCGTGGTCAATTCCTTTACGAAGATCGACGAGGAGCTGTTTGAACAGCTCGAAGAAACCATGATCATGAGCGACATGGGCGTGGAGACCTCCGTGGAGATCTGCCAGCGGCTCCGCAAGCTTGTCAAGGAACGCGGCGTGACCGATCCTGCAAAGATCATGGAGCTGATCGAGGAGATCATCGGCGACATGATGGGGGATGATGTGGCACTTGACCTGTCCACAACGCCGTCCGTCATCATGGTCATCGGAGTCAACGGTGCCGGAAAGACCACCACCATCGGCAAGCTCTGCCACCAGTTCAAGCAGGAGGGCAAGCGCGTGATCGTTGCGGCAGCCGATACCTTCCGTGCGGCAGCCATTGACCAGCTCGAAGTCTGGACACAGCGCGCCGGCGTGGAGATCGTCAAGCACGCCGAAGGCTCCGATCCCGCATCCGTGGTATTCGATGCCATCACTGCGGCAAAGGCAAGGCAGTGCGATGTGGTGATCGTGGATACTGCCGGCAGACTGCACAACAAGAAAAACCTGATGGATGAGCTTGCCAAGATCAACCGCATCCTCGAATCCCGCGCAGAGGGCTGTGCGACCGAGGTACTGCTCGTCCTCGATGCGACCACCGGACAAAATGCCGTCAATCAGGCAAAGCTCTTCAGTGAGGTTGCCAAGATCACGGGCATTGTCCTGACCAAGCTCGACGGCACGGCAAAGGGCGGCATTGTGGTTTCCATTAAGAATGAACTGGGCATCCCCGTGAAGCTTGTCGGTGTCGGTGAGAAGATCGACGATCTCCAGACCTTCGACAATGCGGATTTCGTCAAGGCTCTGTTCGACCATTCCAAGGATGTCAAGCTCCCCTCCGAGGAAAAGCCGGAGGAAGCAGAAAGCGAGGAAGAAGATGCGTAAGCTCGTACTTGCGACCAATAATCAGAACAAGCTCCGTGAGGTGCGCGAGATCCTCACGCCCCTCGGCATTTCGGTGCTCTCCCAGCAGGATGCGGGCGTGAGCGTGGATCCGGAGGAAAACGGCGCGTCCTTTGCGGCAAATGCCGAGATCAAGGCGCGTGCTGTCTATGAGGAAGTAAAGCTCCCTGTGATCGCGGATGACAGCGGTCTTTGCGTGGACGCGCTCGACGGTGCGCCCGGTGTGTATTCCGCACGCTTTGCACCGGAGGGACAGCTTTGCAGTAAGCTTCTGTCCGTGATGGAGAATGTGCCGGATGCGGAAAGAACTGCTAAATTTGTGACGGACATTGCGTTCATTGATGAAAACGGCGAGCTGCTCATCTGCGAGGGCGAATGCCGCGGCACGATCGGCTATGAGGAACGCGGCACGAATGGTTTTGGCTATGACCCGGTATTTATGTACGGCGGCAGATCCTTTGCAGAGCTGTCCGCAGAGGAAAAGAATCAGGTGAGCCACCGTGCAAATGCACTGAAAAAGCTCTATGACGTACTCAGAGAAAGGTATGGTGAATGATATGCTGACAAGCAAACAGAGAGCGTACCTGCGTGGTATCGCGGCGAATTATGAAACGATCTTCCAGATCGGCAAGGGCGGCATCAACGAGAACCTCATCCAGCAGGTGCTTGATGCACTGCGTAAGCGTGAGCTGATCAAGCTGCGCGTGCTGGACAATTCCATGCTGTCCGCAAGGGAAGCGGCGGAGGAGATCGCAGAACAGACCAAATCCGAGGTCGTGCAGGTCATCGGCAGCCGCTTTGTGCTGTTCAAGCGCAATCCGCAGGAGCCGGTCATTGAACTGCCAAAGAACAAAAAGTAATGCGCATCGGCATTTTCGGCGGCAGCTTCAATCCGCCCCATAACGGGCATCTCCATCTGGCGAAGTCCGTGCACGATGCGCTTTCGCTCGATGAAGTCTGGCTCGTGCCGGCAAAACAGCCGCCCCACAAGCCCGCCGATGCCTATGCACCGGCAGAGGATCGTCTGGCGATGTGCCGCCTTGCCGCGCAGAATTTTCCGTGGATGCGTGCGGAGGACTACGAGCTGCGGCAGGACTGCGTGAGCTATTCGTTTTACACGGTGACGCATTTTGCAGAGCTGTACCCCGATGCGCAATTCTTCCTGCTCATCGGCGGCGATATGCTCCGCACCTTTACCCAGTGGTACCGCTGGCAGGACATTTTGCAGCATACTGCCCTTGCCGCCGTCGCAAGAGAGCCGGAGGAGTACAGGGAACTGGTGCAGTGTGCGGAAAATTTGCGTCAATATGGTGAAATTGAGCTTCTGAATGTGGAAACTTTTCCCATATCTTCCACAAAAATTCGGGAGAATGTCCAAAAAAGACGGAATAATTCTTGCTATTTGCCGGAAAACATAGTACAATATATAAATGAGAGAAATTTGTATGCTGGAAGTGATGAGCAATGTATCAGATAAAGGAGATGACCGCCGTTCTGGAACAGCGGCTCTCACAGAAACGCTTTAAGCATTCCTGCAACGTCGCACAGGCTGCCGAAGAGCTTGCAAAGCAGTATGGCGGTGATCCGGAACAGGCGTATTTTGCAGGACTTGTCCACGATATCTGCAAGGAGATGCCGTTCGAGGAGCAGGAGCAGCTGGTGCTTGCAAGCGACCTGCATCCGGATGAAGCGGAGCTGCATTCCAAAAAGGTCTGGCACGGCATCGCCGGTGCACAGCTTCTGCGCACGCAGTACGGCATTACGGACGCGGATGTCCTGAATGCGGTACGCTTTCACACCGTCGGCAGGGCGCACATGTCCCTGCTGGAGGAGATCATCTACATGGCGGATATGATCTCCGAGGAGCGTGATTATAAAGGTGTCGGCAAAATGCGGAAGCTTGCCCATGAAAATCTACAGGAGGCAATGCTGGAGGCGATCCGCGATTCTGCCGCTGCCGTCCTGAAAAAGGGCGTGATGCTGCCGGAATACAGCATCGCTGCCTATAATTACTATCTGCTGCTTCTGAGAAAGGATGAACTGAAATGAGCAAGAAGAAAAAGTCCGCCGCTTCTTCCGCGGCACTCAATATCAGCATCAAGCTGGCAGCCATCCTGCTCACGTTCATATTAATGGCGGTGATGATCCTCAACGCCCCCATTATTGCCTATCATGAAACGAACGGCAGCATGACAACAGTGGAAAATCTTTCCATTACCAATTATATGAAACAGCGAAAGCCCATGCAGTATCTTGAGGGTACGATCTCGCGCACCGAGTCCAAAGAAGTCGAACTGCGCAGTGATGTGGAGCTGATCGAAAATGACGGACTTGACCTCAACCAGACCATTGAGGGACAGTACACCATCCTCTTCCTCGGCTTCGATACCATCACCAACGGCAGCGGCAATCTGCATGATGTCAACTATCTGGTGCAGTTCAACCTGCTCACTGCGAGCATGAACATCCTCCAGATCCCGCGCGACAGCTACATGCCCGACTACACCAATTCGCCGTCCAATAAATTCAACAGCATCTATTCCAGCGGCGATCCGAGTGTCAGCAGCATCCAGCGCGTTGTCGATGCCGTACAGCAGTGCTTCGGCGTTCCGGTCGATGCGTATGTGACCACCTCCTGTGACAACATCGTGGAGATCGTGGACATCATCGGCGGCATCCCGATCGACCTGCCCTATACCATCGTTTACGAGGCTGACAAGATCCTCTATGAGGGCGAGCAGGTGCTCGACGGCAGACAGGCGGAATGGTTCGTCCGCTTCCGCAGGGGCTATGACGAAGGCGATATCGGCAGAGTCAAGGCACAGCGTCTGTTCCTTGCGGCTGCGATGAAAAAAGCTCTGGATATGGGCAGCTTCAAGCTTCTCACTGCCATTGACGAAATCTATGAGAAGGAACTGCTTGCGACCGACCTGAGTCTTGGTCAGATCGGCATGATCGCAGATCTTGCCTCCACGATCAGCATGGAGAATGTGAATGTCTACATGCTCCCCGGTGAGGGCGCGGATGCCTACGGACAGTCCGTCTGGTCCGTCCATAAGGGCGCGGCTCTTGACATCCTCAACGAGCATTTCCGCACCCAGCAGGTACCGCTTCGCCCCGACCAGAGTGCCATTGTGGAATGGGTGCCGGAAGGCAGCTACCGCAACACATTGAATGATGATACTGAACAAAGCTTTGAAGAGCTTTACGAATAAATACGGAAACATTAAGGAGTGAAATGCATGACAGCAGAAGAAAAGATCAGAGAAATGGTACGGGCACTTGATGCCAAGCGTGCGGAGGACATCCGCGTGCTGAAAATTACAGACAAATCCTCTCTGGGTGATTACTTCGTGATCGCCAGCGGAAACAGCAGCACACACACACGCACACTTGCCGACGAGGTGGATTTCCGCCTTGGTCAGCAGGGGATTGAACCGGCACACAAGGAGGGCATGAACGGCTCTAACTGGTACATTCTGGATTACTCCGATGTCATTGTGCATGTGTTCTATCAGGAAATGCGCAGCTTCTATCGTCTGGAACAGCTCTGGGGCGATGCAGAGGATGTGGACATTTCCCAGTTCATTGAAAACGAAGAAGCATAAGTGATCATGAGATAAGAAAGAAGGAACGACTATGGCAAAGTATGATTATGAACGTATTGAAAAGAAGTGGCAGGATTACTGGGATGCACATCATACCTTCCGTGCCGGCACGGATTATTCCAAGCCGAAATTCTACGCGCTCGTAGAATTCCCGTATCCGTCCGGTCAGGGACTGCATATCGGTCATCCCAGACCTTATACCGCAATGGACATTGTGTCCAGAAAACGCCGTCTGGAGGGCTACAACGTACTCTTCCCGATGGGCTGGGACGCATTCGGTCTGCCGACGGAGAATTTTGCGATCAAGAACAAGATCCATCCGGCGATCGTTACCGAAAAGAACGTGGCACGCTTCAAGGATCAGCTCAGATCCCTCGGTCTGTCCTTTGACTGGGAGCGCGAGGTGAACACCACCGATCCCGATTACTTCAAGTGGACACAGTGGATCTTCATCCAGCTGTTCAAGAAAGGTCTTGCCTACAAGAAGGAAATGGCTGTCAACTGGTGTACCTCCTGTAAGGTTGTTCTGGCGAATGAGGAAGTTGTCGGCGGCTGCTGCGAACGCTGCGGCGGCGAGGTTGTCCGCAAGGTCAAGAGCCAGTGGATGCTCAAGATCACAGAGTACGCACAGCGTCTGATCGACGATCTCGATGAGGTCAACTACCTCGAACGCATCCGCACCACACAGACCAACTGGATCGGCAGATCCGAGGGTGCGGAGGTGGATTTCAAGACCACAACAGGCGACACCCTGACTGTATATACCACACGTCCCGACACCCTGTTCGGTGCGACCTACATGGTAATCGCTCCGGAGCATCCGATGCTCCAGAAGTGGGCGGACGTACTCGAAAACAATGAGGAGATCGCAGCATATCAGGAAAAGGCTGCCAAGAAGTCCGATTTCGACAGAACCGAAATGAACAAGGAAAAGACCGGCGTACAGCTTCAGGGCGTGCGTGCGGTGAATCCGGTCAACGGCAAGGAGATCCCGATCTTCATTTCCGACTATGTACTCATGAGCTACGGCACGGGCGCGATCATGGCCGTTCCTGCCCACGATGACCGTGACTGGGAATTTGCAAAGG
>CALGTT010000278.1 GCA_937901485.1 uncultured Ruminococcus sp. | reverse complement strand
GGTGACACCGAGCACGGAGCAGTCCGTGCACATTTTGATGACCTGTGGATCGTAGCCGGGGATGTCCTTGATCTTCAGTCCCGTCAGATCCTCCAGATGCTTGTAGAGCGTGGGCACGACATGTCCCAGCTCGTCGAGCTTCAGGATGGTATCATGGATGGAATGGAAGTCAAAGTGCGTGGTGATGACATCGGAATCCGTGGAATCCGCCGGATGCTGGACGGGGGTGAAGTCGTACACCTCATAATCCGAGGGCACAACGACCATGCCGCCGGGGTGCTGACCGGTGGTTCTCTTGATGCCGGTGCATCCGATGGACAGGCGGTTTTCCTCCGCCGCCGGAACGGAAATGCCGTTCTCCTCCAGATGCTTCTTGACAAAGCCGTAGGCGGTCTTGTCCGCGATCGTGCCGATCGTTCCGGCTTTGAACACGTTGTCGCGCCCGAACAGCTCCTCCGTGTAGCGGTGGGCACTCGACTGGTATTCGCCGGAGAAATTCAGGTCGATATCGGGAGCTTTGTCACCGTCGAAGCCAAGGAAGGTCTCAAACGGGATGTCGTGACCGTCGGGGATGAGCTGTTCTCCGCAGTTCGGGCAGTTTTTCGCCGGCAGGTCAAAGCCGGAGCCATAGCTGCCGTCCGTGATGAATTCGCTGTACTGGCATTTTCGGCAGTAGTAATGGGGCACGAGGGGGTTTACCTCGGAAATACCCGCCATGGATGCGACAAAGGACGAACCGACCGATCCACGCGAACCGACCAGATAGCCGTGTTCCTCGGAGTTATATACAAGCTTCTGGGCGATCATATAGAGCACGGAGAAGCCGTGCTTGATGATGGAGGTCAGCTCTCTGTCAAGGCGTTTTTCGACGATCTCCGGCAGAGGATCGCCGTAAATGGAGCGTGCACGTTCATAGGTGATGCGCTTCAAGTCATCCTCCGCGCCCTCAATGGTCGGGGTGAACGTGCCCTTGGGGATGGGGTGGACATGCTCGCAGGCATCGGCAATGCGGCAGGGGTTGTCGATGACGATCTCCTCCGCTTTTTCCTTGCCGAGATATGCGAATTCCTCCAGCATTTCGTCCGTTGTGCGAAGATACAGCGGCGGCTGGAATTCGGCATCCGTAAAGCCCTGACCGGCGGTCAGGATCTTTCGGAACACACTGTCCTTTTTGTCAAGGAAATGCACATCGCAGGTCGCAACGACCGGAATGCCGAGCTTTTCGCCGAGTGCAACGATCCGGCGGTTGTAGTTGCGCAGTGTTTCCTCGTCCTGTGCCACCTCGTTGCGGATCATGAACTCGTTGTTTGCGATGGGCTGGATCTCGAGATAATCATAGAATTTCGCCAGCTTCTCCAGCTCCGCATCCGATGCGCCGTCCACCATCGCGCTGAACAGCTCACCGGCTTCGCACGCGCTGCCGAAGATCAGACCGTCACGGTGCTGCTCCAATACGGTTTTCGGGAGGAGGGGGTGACGGTAAAAATAGTCCAGATGCCCGTAGGACACCAGGCGGTAGAGATTTTTCAGACCGACCTGATTGCGCACGAGAATGATCTGGTGATAGGATTTGAGCTTCCTGACATCAATATCGTCAGTCTTGGTATTCAGATCATTGAGCGTTTCCACGCCCTTATCCTTGATGAGACGATTGACCAGCGTGATGTAGATCTTTGCAAGCATCAGCGCGTCATCGGAGGCTCTGTGGTGGTCGAATTTGCCGAGTTTGAGGTGCTTTGCCACGATATTCAGCTTGTGGCGGTTCAGCTCCGGCAGTGTGGACTGGCACAGCACAAGGGTGTCGATCCAGTTGTACGGGAAGTCGATATTGTGCCGCTTGCAGACCTCATTGATGAAGGAGGTATCAAATGCTGCGTTGTGCGCGGCAAGGACGGGCGTTTTTCCGCAGAACTCCATGAACATACGCAGTGCTTCGTCCTCTTTTGGAGCATTCGCGACCATATCCTGCGTGATGCCGGTCAGCTCCACGATCTTCGGCGGAATAGTACGTTCGGGGTTGACCATCGTATTGAAGCTGTCCACGACCTGCATATTCTTCAGACGCACCGCGCCGATCTCCGTCAGGCGGTCGCGTTCATAGCTCAGTCCCGTGGTTTCTACGTCAAAGACGATCAGCTCATCGTTGACGCTGCGGTCGTCATTGCCTTTGAGGATCATGGGACGGCTGAGGTCATTGACCACATACGCTTCACAGCCGTAAAGCACCTTGAAATTGGGATCTTTCAGGGATTTTTCGGCGTTCATGGCATCGGGGAACGCCTGCACGACACCGTGGTCGGTGATGGCAATTGCCGGATGCCCCCATGCATGGGCGCGTTTGATGAGAGAGCCTGCATCGCTGATGGCATCCATCGCGGACATGTTGGTATGGCAGTGCAGCTCAACGCGCTTTCGCTCGGCGGTGTCCTTGCGCTGCTTGCGTTTCATCTTCACGATGGAATCGGGACGCAGGACGGGTTCATGGGCAAAGGTATCGTCCTCGATCTTGCCGGAAATGAGGATGGTCACGCCCTTTTTCAGCTCGCCGAGGGGCATCATTTCAAGCTTTTTGACCGTTTCAAAGAGCTTGACGGTCACAGAACCGGAGAAGTCCGTGATCTGATAGGTGATAATGCGTCTGTCGCCGCGGATGTCCTTGGTTTCCATCGCGAAAATATCGCCGAACACGGTCACTCGCTGCCCTCTTGTGGCAAGAGCAGCCGGAATGGACATGGGTGCTTCGCGGATGGTGCGTCCCATGATGAGCGTACCGCTCCCCTCCTCCGCGTCAAGGTTGAGATGTTCAAGGGATACCGACTGCGGTTCTGTCGGCACGGGGGGCGGAGGCGGCGGGAGATCGGGTTCAATGACCGGCGGCGGAGGCGGAATGTACTCCGGAGGTGCTTCCGCGATCACGCGGTCGAGTGCATCCTCGGAGAGGGAATCCTCGCCATGCAGTGTTACAGTGATGGTGCGCGAGAAATGCTTCTGCACAAATCTCTCGAACACCTGTGTGAATTTGAAGCGTTCCAGAATCGGATAGCCGCCGTTTTGCAGCTCGATGTGGATGCTGTCCTCGCCCCACTGCACATCCGCGCGGTTGAGGAATCCGTTGATGATGGGCAGCTCACGTTTGAGCATCTCCACGATCTCCGGATAGCAGGACTTGGTAAACAGGGACGGATCATAGTGGCATTCGAGCCGCACGGTCTTTACCTTCAGGGCGGCCTCGACACTCTGTTCAAAGTGCAGGATATCCGCAAACGGCACGATATTGGACAGGCGGACAGCAAACACGATATGATTGAGTGCCGCTTCATCGTACCGGATATCCTCGATCACGCCCTGATGCACGGAAACCGGAAGATCGGTGGTATATTCACTTAAAAACTCCAGCAGGGTTGCGTTTGCCATCGCTTCCTCCATTCAAAATCAAAGCTTTTCCAGTTCTTCGAGCAGTGCAGGCACGATCTCCTGCTCCGGTACTTTTCTGAGGATTTCGCCGTGACGGAACAGCAGACCGATGCCGTCACCGCCGGCAACGCCGAGATCCGCTTCACGCGCTTCGCCCGTGAGCTCGTTTGTCAGCACGACGCTCTCATAGCCAAGCGCCTCGCACTCTTTTTTGACCGCCGCCGTCAGCTCGCGGACACTGCCGCAAACGAGCATTTCGGCGTTATCGAGCGCGCTCACATTCTCCCGCGCAAGCGCCGCTTTGGCCGTGTCGGATACTTCAACGCCGTATCTGTGCAAAATCTCCGCCGCTTCCGCTCCTGTAGAGCGGT
>CALGTT010000277.1 GCA_937901485.1 uncultured Ruminococcus sp. | reverse complement strand
GAATCAGCCTGCTGTATCCTGAGGGGACGGCGGGCTGATTTGTCTTTGCTCCCCAACCCCCGGATTTTGGATGTTTCTGTGATGGTTTGTTGGAAACAAGCCAAAAACTCCTGAAAAATACTTGCAATTTGAAAAGAATGTGGTATAATGAAAACAGACGAAGATTCATTCACAACCTGCCCGCGATATGGGTATCGCAAGCGACAAAACAGCTTGCAGAAAAGTCTTTTTTCTGGAGTTCGCACCCCAAAGCAGCGATGCAGTCCCTTTCAGGTTTGTTTGTTTTCACCACAGTAGTGTCAGCTCTGCCGAATAATCCACCAGAGAGGAATGAGTTGGGATCAATAATCGCTTTTTTCACCTTGCTGTACGTTGGCGTGTGAAATTTCTTTGT
This sequence comes from uncultured Ruminococcus sp., assembly GCA_937901485.1. Lineage (GTDB taxonomy): Bacteria > Bacillota > Clostridia > Oscillospirales > Ruminococcaceae > UBA3855. The sequence goes on along the minus strand of CALGTT010000277.1, from coordinate 1,170 downwards.
TTCACCACAGACACACGGACTTGCCTCTGCATCGTTTGCAGGAACACACCGGATCTTTCCGCAGTTCTCACAAATTAGTATCATCTGTTCCGACATGGATTCACTTCTTTTCCGACCATGTGGTTTTGCATGGCTTTGTGCATGTTGTGCCTTCCGGCATCTCTTTCCTTTTTATCGTAACATATCCATTGGGTGTCAAGGCGTTGCCGTTCCATGTCATGCACCGAACAAGCCTATTGCAAACAGCACGGAGGTATGGTATAATCATAATAGAAAATCCCCCAGAAAGGATGATATTATGAAAATACTGATAATCCGTCACGGAGATCCCGATTATTCCATTGATTCCCTGACTGAAAAGGGACATAGAGAAGCTGCCATGCTTGCGGAACGGATTGCACCGATGGACATTGCCGCTTTCTATGTTTCACCGCTTGGCAGAGCACAGAAAACAGCAGAATACACGCTGAACAAATGCGGACGAACTGCACAGGTTCACAACTGGATGCGTGAATTCGACTGCAATATTCAAAGCGAAGAAACCGGAGAACGCCGCATTCCGTGGGATATGCTGCCAGCCAACTGGACCGCAGTCGCGGAGTATTATGACAAAGACCGATGGTACAACGTTCCGGTCATGGCGGAGGCAGGCATGGAGTCCGGTCTGGCTGAGGTAGAGAACGGGCTGGATGAGCTGCTTGCAAAGCACGGCTATGTCCGTGAAGGAAATTGCTACCGTGCGGTCCGTCCGAATGAGGATACTATCGCCCTTTTCTGCCACTTCGGGGTAGAGTGCGTCATGCTTGGACATCTTCTGGGGATTTCCCCGATGGTTCTGTGGCACGGATTCATTGCCGCCCCCACATCCGTGACAACGGTGTGCACCGAGGAACGGCGTGAGGGAATCGCAAGCTTTCGTGTCAGTGCATTCGGAGATATTTCCCATCTGTATGCAAAGAACGAACCAGCGACATTTGCAGGACGTTTCTGCGAAATGTTCAGTAATTCCGAGCAAAGACATGATTGAAATTCAAAGCAGCCTGCGGATTGGAAATCGGGCGATTTGTACAATGACAATGTACTGGATGCATTTGATCTTTCGATGATGGAGCATGAGCTTCTGAAAAACAATTGATTGTGAGAATAACCCTCCGATGAACGGAAACACTA
>CALGTT010000276.1 GCA_937901485.1 uncultured Ruminococcus sp. | reverse complement strand
GGTGACGGCAAGACTTCCATCATCCGCAAGGCGGCAAGCGGTACGCGCATCCTGCGGCAGTACGACAATATCACCTATGATTCCTACGGTCTGAAGGGAGAAACGAGATTTCCGAGGGAATGTCTGGTTTCCGGTGCGGACACGGTGATCATCCAGCATGGCATCAATGATATTATACACCCCGTCGGCGAGGATGTCAATCCGTTCCGTCCGTGGAGCGATCTGCCGACAGCGGAGGAAATGATCGAAGGACTGCGTTTCTACATCCGAAAAGCGAGGGAGTACGGGCTGAAAGTTTATCTCGGAACGCTTCTCCCGATCGAGGGCTGGCGTACCTATGCAGATTTCCGTGAGGAGCTGCGCTGTGCGGTCAATGATTGGATCAGGACAACGGATGAAGCGGACGGCTGTATCGACTTTGACAGGGCGGTCTGTGATCCGGCAAATCCGGCGGCGTTCGGCACAGGATACGACAGCGGCGACCACCTGCATCCGAGTCAGGCGGCTTATCAGAGAATGGCGGAGGAAGTGCCGGAGGAATTGATCCGGTAAGGAGGAACATATGAAAATTGCATGGTTTTGTATTCCTGCACACGGTCACACCAATCCCACGCTGGCATTGGTGAAAGAGCTGACGGATGCAGGACATGAGGTGTATTATTTTTCGTTTGAGGCATTCCGTGAAAAGATCGAGCGTGCCGGTGCGGTATTCATCGGCTGTGACAGCTATGAATTTGAACTGGAGGACGGCGGCAATGCGGACAGAGTGGGCAAGGATCTGGTGTACTCCACGGAGCTGATGGTCAGCTCCACCCTTGCACTGGATGACATGGCTGCTGAGAAGATCAAAGAGATTCAGCCCGATCTCATCGTGTCCGACTCCGTTGCACACTGGGGCAAGCTGACGGCAATGAAATACAAGATCCCGTTCGTTTCCTCCACGACGACCTTTGCCTTTAACCAGCACTCTTCACGCTATATGAAGCAGAGTCTGGGCGAGCTGTTCAAGATGCTGTTTTCGATGCCGAAGATCAACAAGCAGCTCAAACGCTTGCAGGATAAGGGCTATCCGGTCAAGAACATTCTGGAGATCGTGCAGAACGACAATGACACCAACACCATTGTGTACACCTCGGAGTATTTTCAGCCCTGTGCGGATACCTTTTCCGACAAGTACCGCTTCATTGGTCCGTCCCTCCGACCGATCGAAACGCCCATGGAAAAGACCGCAGAAAAGACTATTTACATCTCCATGGGCACTGTGGTAAAAAACGAGGCGTTCTACCGCAGCTGCGTGGAGGCGTTCCGTGATCTCCCCTATCAGGTCATCCTGTCACTGGGAACGAACGAGGTGGATCTGGGTGAGCTGCCGCCGCATATTCAGGTTTACGATTCTGTTGACCAGATGGCGGTACTGGATATCGCGGATGTATTCATCACCCACTGCGGCATGAATTCGGCATCCGAGGGCTTGTATTATGAAGTGCCGCTGGTACTCGTGCCGCAGACACCGGAACAGGGCGCAGTTGCCATGCGCACCGAGGAGCTTGGGGCAGGCATCCGTCTGACGGATATGCAGCCCGACGCGATCCGGAAAGCCGTGCAGCAGCTTCTGGACGAGACTCAGTACAAGAATGCTGCCAAGAAGATCTCACAGAGCTTCAAGTCCTGCGGCGGTACGGCGTTGGCGAGGGAATTTCTGGAGGGACTTGCAAAACAGCTCTCTTGATATTTGACATTTTTCCCTTTTTGTGGTATAATAGCAGTGTAAAGTCGTTCTATCACAGAAAGGAGCATGGCTATGAGTGAGCTTGGAAAGGCATTGGCAGAAGAATATGCAGAGATGGCGGCGGCATTCCCGATGGGTGTCCGCAGTGTGCGCATTGGCGGCGGTTCGATCAAGCATTGTCTGGGAATGGGATTTTACGACTGCAAGAAATTCTATGAAATGGCAGAAAAAGGCGAAATTCCGGAAGCTGTCAGAAGCAAGGTGGACTATGCGTTCAACTGTGATGTGACATTCACGGGCGCGGGGCTTGCAGCATTTTTGCAGAGAGAATATCCGGAGGATTATGCAAAACTCGCGGAGCAGATCGAGCCGGAAACG
>CALGTT010000275.1 GCA_937901485.1 uncultured Ruminococcus sp. | reverse complement strand
GAGCAAAGTAATGTACAGCCTGTAGGATATGCATTGCAGACAGCAGAATAACAATAAGCCCCTGTATGACACAGGGGCTTTCTGCTATCCGATCACCACATAATCCGCTGAAACATAGCCGGTCTGACCGTTCCACGACACAACATACCAGTTGTTGACCGTCCCGTAGATCGTCAGCATTGCGCCGTTGGGGATGGAGGCGATGACACGCGCAGTCGTACTCGGATAACTCCGGAGATTCAGGTTTGAGCCATCCGCTGCGACCATACCGCGCTGTACTGCCTGCGGTTCGACAAAAGGAATACCGAAGTAATCGCAGAGGGACTGTACGAGGTTGGCGGCAATCGGCGTGAGATTTCCGCGAAGCCATGCGGCATCCTGCGCGTTGTCATGGTAGCCGATCTCGCAGAATGCGGCGACCGCCCTTGTACGCGTGACCTCACCGAGGCTCGTGGTCGGGCGTGCGGTGCTTTTGTCGGGCAGCGGATAGATGCTCTTGAAATTGTTCGCGATGATGGTCGCAAGGCGTTCACTCTCCGCGCTTGCCGGAGAAAAATAGATGTCAATTCCGCGCAGCCGTCCGGCAAACTGGGGCGGTGCGGCATTGGAATGCAGTGCAAGGTGCACATCATAATACGCGGCATTGGAATCGGCGATCGCGCCGGCTGCACCGCGTTCGGGATCATTGCGGACATAGGTGATGCCGCTTGCACGCAGGTAGGGTTCCATCCGGTCGGCAAGCAGGTTCATATACTGCTCCTCATTGCCGCCGCCGTTGTAGGGGTTGAATTCCTGCGTGGAAGGGCTGAGAAAAATCTTTGGCATGGCAGATATCTCCTTCTTTATAGTGGGATACTCTCCCCTGCCATCATATGCGGAGATGAAGGACTCCGTTCATCCCTTACAGACAACCGTACACCACATTCCGCATTTTCCTTGCCGTTTCCGATGTCCCCGCACAAGCCACCTGTATGCAGAATAAAACAGTCAGATTTTCGATGGGATCAACGGTAAAATACGTCCCCGTCCAGCCGTCCCAGCCAAATTCTCCAAGGGGCGCGATCGTGCCGAAATCCTTCTGATTCACCAGCACGCGCACCAGTGAACCGTAATCATAGCCCCTGATGGAATCCCAACCCTTCCACATAAGCGCGGCATTGGGCACCTGCGGCGTGCGGATATACTCCACGGAGTGCGGGCTGAGAATGCGCACACCATCCGGACTTGTGCCGCCGCCGGCGAGGGCATTGGCAAATCTGGCATAATCCGTGATGGTCGAGCAAAGCCCTGCACCGCCGGAAATGAATGCGGGCAGTGAACGGAAATCGCCCAGTGCAAAATGGCTTTTTTCGTCGCGGACAAGTTCTCCCTCAATGCAGGTATATGCCGCGGCAAAGCGTGACTGTTTTTCTGCCGGAACATAGAAATCCGTGTCGTTCATGCCGAGTGGTTCAAAGATGTTTTTTCGCAGATATTCGCGGTAATCCATTCCCGTTGTCGACTGCACGACACCGCCGAGAATGTCCGCGGAAACGCCGTAATCCCACTGTTCGCCGGGATCGAATTTCAGAGGGATCTGCGCAATGCGGCGGCAGAAGGTCATCGTGTCCATCGGCTCTCCGGCTGTGCGAAGGTCATCCATTTCACGGAATAACGCTGAAACCGCACGCTGTGTCGGTGTGCAGATGTCAGCATAAGTCAGACCGGACTGCATGTTCAGCAAATGCTGGATCGTGATCTCCCGTCTTGCAGGGCGCGCTGCGCCGTCCGCTTCATACACCAGCGGCGCGGCAAATTCCGGCAGGAAATAGGACAATTTCTGCTGGGGTTCGAGAATGCCGCGTTCCACAAGCTGCATCACGGCAACAGCGGTCACGGGTTTGGTCATCGAGTAAATGCGGAAGATCGTGTCCGGCTGCATCGGGATGCCCCTTTCTCTGTCCGCCATGCCGAAGCTTCCGCTGTAAAGGCATTCGCCGCCGCGGAATACCGCCGCATTCGCGCCGACAAATACACCCTTTTCCAGATCTCCCTCGATCAGGGCATCAATACGCCGCTTCATCACTTCTTTCATCTGCTGTCCTCCTTAAAATTCCACCTGTTCCGGATCCACTTCAATTGCACAGTTGAGCCTGAATGAATAGAGATACGCCTGCTTGACAGGTTCGCCGAGAATGCGTTCTGCGGCTTTCTGATACAGTGCAAGCTGCATACTGTATTTTTCCGTCAGCTCCTCCGGCTGTTTCACATAATCCGTCTTATAATCCACCAGCACCCAGCCGTCCTCTTCGCGGAACAAAAGGTCCATTGTACCGATCAGAACGCCGTCAGTGCCTGCATACTGCCGATGCAGTGCGGAATCCTTCGGCAGATCAAGCTCTCCGATCTCCACAAAAAGCTGTTTTTCCTTTTCCACCTGCGCAGATGCCGCGATCCGCTGATATAGTGCGCTGGAGAAGAAGGCATCCAGTGCTTCCGGCGTGAGCGTTTCTGCTTCTGCCTGTGTCAGACAGCCATCCTGTATCATGCGGTGCAGCTCCGCTTCCGGATCATTTGCGGCGGCGGCAAAATCCATATACTGCATAATTTTGTGCACC
>CALGTT010000274.1 GCA_937901485.1 uncultured Ruminococcus sp. | reverse complement strand
CACTGCCCACCGAACAACGACCTCCCACAATGCATGGGAAAAGGTCGTGGATCTGCTGGCAAAGGCAGGCTACAAGGAAGGCGAGGATTTCAAGACCACCAAGCAGTACGGTCTGGAGCATATCGAATGGCTGAACGGTGGCGGTGTCATCAACTTCCGAACCAGATCCAGCAAAGGCGGTCTGGGTGAGGGCTATGACGTGCTGATCATCGACGAGGCGCAGGAGTACACCAACGATCAGGAATCCGCGCTGAAATATGTGGTCACGGACTCCAAAAATCCGCAGACACTCATGTGTGGAACGCCGCCGACAGCAGTGTCCTCGGGTACGGTCTTTCTGAAGCTCCGCCGCGATACCATGACCGGCAAAGCGGAGGACGCAGGCTGGGCGGAATGGTCCGTTCCGGCTCTCACGGATGCGCATGATCCGGAGCTGTGGTACGAAACGAATCCCTCGCTTGGCACGATCCTCACGGAACGAAAGATCAGATCCGAGCTGGGTGACGATCAGGTGGATGACAACATCCAGAGACTCGGTCTGTGGCTCAGATACAACCAGAAATCCGCAATCACAAAGGAGGAATGGGAACGCTATGCAATATCCGGCACGCCCGCCCTGAAAACGGGTGCAAAATTCTATTTCGGTGTGAAATTCTCACCGAAAACCAACAATGTTTCGCTCTCTGCAGCAGTCAAGCTCGCAGATGAGCGAATTTTTGTTGAATCCATTGACTGCCGACCGATCCGCGACGGCTTTGACTGGCTCGTGCCCTATCTGAGGGGCAAAAATGCAGCCGGAGTTGTCATTGACGGCGGCGGTGAGCAGATGATCCTCGGCGCGGAGCTGAAGGAAGCAGGTGCGAAATGCAGGATCACGAATCCCACCACAAGGCAGGTGATCGAGGCAAACGCCCTGCTCGAAAAGAACTTGTTTTCAGACAGGATCCGACACAGCAATCAGCCGTCCCTTACGCAGGCGGCGGCAAACTGTGAGCATCGCGCCATCGGCACAGGCGGAGGCTACGGCTACACTTCCATTCTGGAGGGCGTGGACGTGACTCTGCTGGAGTCTGTGAGTCTTGCGCACTGGCTCTGCGCCAATGCCAAGGAGAGAAAGAAGCAAATCATCAACTACTAAAACAGGAGGTACAGTATGGCTGAAGATTTTAAGCCTATCACCACGCAGGCGGAGCTTGATGCGGCAATGAAGCCGCATATCGACAAGGCGGTTGCAGAAGCGGCGCAGAAGTTTGCCGGCTACATCTCGCCGGAGGATGCCGCTAAGAATACCAAGCCCCTGACCGATGAGATCGAAGCCCTCAAGGGTAAGATCACAGGGCATGAGGCGACCATCGCGGATCTCACTGCCAAGAATAAGGCGCATGAGATCTCCGCGGCGAAAACACGAATTGCCCATGAAACAGGACTGCCGCCGGAGCTTGCCGGCAGGCTCACCGGCGAAACGGACACGGACATCAAGGCAGATGCGGAAAGACTCGCGGGGCTTCTGAAAGCGAACCAGCCCCCGACACCGGCATATGTACCCGATGCACCGCCCAGCCCTGCCGCGCTCCATGATGCGGCGTTCCTGAGCATGTCGCAGAATCTCAAGTAAACAAGGAGGAAATCAGAAATGAGCACAACATCTACATCCGCAACCCTGTTCCCGCCTCAGCTCGTGGCGGAAATGTTTTCCAAGGTCAAGGGACATTCCACCCTTGCCAAGCTCTGCGGTGCATCCCCGATGCCGTTCGCAGGCATTGAGCAGTTCACGTTTGCGATGGACGGCGAGGCTTCCATCGTGGGCGAGGGCATGGATAAGCCGCCGGGCGAGGCGAAGTTTGGCACTAAGACCATCGTGCCGATCAAATTCATTTACCAGCATCGCGTTACAGACGAGTTCACGAAGCTTTCCGATGAAAAGCGCGTACCGTACCTGAAGGCACTCGCGGACGGTTTTGCTGTCAAGATCTCCCGCGCACTGGACATCGCAAGCATCCACGGCGTGAATCCGGCTGATGGTGCGGCTTCTGCACTGGTCGGTGACAACTGCTTTGCAAAAATGGTCACAGCATCCGTTGTGTATGACGAGACCACTCCGGACGACAACATTGATGATGCTGTCAAGCCCATTCAGGACAAGGATGGCATCGTCACCGGCATCGGCATGTCCCCGGCATTCGGCTCTTCGCTGGGCAAGATGAAAACAGCGGACGCACATACTACGATGTATCCGGAATTCCGTTTCGGTGCAAATCCGGCAGCATTCGGCGGTATGAAGTCCGATGTCAACAACACGATCTCCTTTGGTGGCAGTGACATCCGCGCGATCGTCGGCGATTTCGCCAATGCATTCAAGTGGGGCTATGCAGAGAACATCCCGGTGGAGATCATCGAGTACGGCGACCCTGACGGTCAGGGAGATCTGAAGCGCATGAATCAGGTCTGTCTCAGAACGGAGGCATACATCGGCTGGGGCATCCTCGATCCGGATTCCTTCGCGCTGATCAAGGCAGCGTCTGCCTAAAGAAAGGGGGCTTGGGGGATAAGCGCGGCATCTTGCGCGAGAGCGCAAGGCGCACCCATG
>CALGTT010000273.1 GCA_937901485.1 uncultured Ruminococcus sp. | reverse complement strand
CGGCAGCAAAGATATCGGCCGGGGCAAAGCCGCTCTTGGCCTCCTCCTCACCGATGTTGACCTCCAGCAGGATATCCTGCACGATCAGCCGTTTTCCGGCACATCGGCTGATCTCACTGGCAAGGGACATGCGGTCAACGGAATGGATAACATCGACCTCGCCGACGAGATATTTCACCTTATTGGTCTGAAGATGCCCGATAAAATGTACACGCGCCTGCGGCAGATAGCTCTCACGCTTGGACTGGAATTCCTGCACGCGGTTTTCACCGAGCAGGCGGATGCCGCAGTCCACAGCGCAGTTGACAAGCTCCGGCGCGACGGTTTTCGTCACTGCCATCAGTGCAATTTCCTCCGGATCTCTGCCGCATCTGACGGCGGCATTCCGGACAGCCTCCTGAATGCGCTGATAATTTTCACGCACCAGATCAATTTCCCTCTCCATCAATACCTCCTGTAATAATGGAATCATAAAGAAGCAGGTATCCGCTGCCGGCATTCTGTGAGGAGATCACATAATCCGAGCCTTCATAAATGACATCCAGCTTGCGGAATTCCGGCTGTTCGCCGTTGAGGACGTACACGCCTCTGTAGCTGACCATATCCGTGACCGTTTCACCGGTGACGGGATCGGTGGATTCCTCTGCAAAGGTCTGGAAATGCAGCGCATTGCGCGGCACTTTGATGCCCTTGTATTCACCGCGGATCAATTCCACATTTTCTGTACGGTGCTGTACCAGATCATAGGTCATCGACTCACAGCTGATGGCGATGATGGTCTTATCCGCGCCCTCCTTGCTGTTGAGCATGACGACCTCTCCGGTCACGGTATCAGAAGTGGATGCAAACTTCAGGGTGATCCTGTCCTCCACCTCGTAGACTTTTTCGGTATTGTCCACCACTGCCGCCAGTACCCAGTCATAGCCGTCGATCAGCTTTCCCACCGTCAGATTGCCGGTCTGGTAGCTGTCGGTAACGCCTTCGAGCTGGCTGACCGTCAGCGACTCGATGTTGTCGAGCCGGAACGTATCCTCCATGCCGTCCACATAGCTGACAAAATATGCCGTTCTGTTGGCACGGATGGTATTCAGCGGTGCTTCCTGCGCCAGTGTCAGACTATTGATCTCGGCGCGGATGGCATCCATCCGTTCCTCGTATCCGGTATCCTTTCCGGTCACAAGACGATAGGTGCTCAGCAGCACTGCCATTTCCTCGCGCTCCGACTGGAGATCGGAAAGCTTGTTGCGTTCGCGGTCGTACAGAAAGCTTTTATAGGTTTCTGTCAGCAGATTGGAAATGTTGGTGGGCTGTGCAGTCTGTGTCGTGCCGGGGTTGGAGATGCGCTCAAGAAGTGCGTAAACATTCTCAAGCTGCTCGATCCGCTGTTTGATCTCGATCTGATTCTCGGAGGAATACACATTCGCGATCACCGAGCCGATGCCGAGCTTACCGCCGTCGGGAACTTCGTAATTGAGAATGCCCTGTCCGCCGTAGGTAATGACCTCCTCATCGCGGATAAAGACACCCTGTACCAGCTCCGAGTCACTTCCCACGGAAAGCAATGCCGTTTCTGTTTTGTAATCCTGATGCATCTTCTTGTAAAAGATGTTGACTGTTGTCACGATACCGCAGATCGCAATCAGACCCAACACCAATTTCAGCATTCCGGAATTCATGGCATCACCAGCTTATTCAGATTTTTCTTCTGCATCCAGAATGGAAATCGGACGTGAGGGGGCAATGGTAGAGATCGCGTGCTTATAGACAAGCTGCTGCTTGCCGTCACAGTCAAGGATCACAATATAGTTGTCAAAGCCCTTGACGATCCCCTTGAACTGAAAACCGTTGACCAGATAAATGGTCACGACATTGCGCTCCTTACGCGCAAGATTCAGGAAGGTGTCCTGAAGATTAATGCTTTTGTTCATTGTCGTTTGCTCCTTTTTCTCTGCGGGAGATTGTTCCCTCCCGTCGCTATAAAACACCTTATTATATAATTATACCACAAATTCTCTCATTTGGCTATTGTTTTTTCAGCTTTTTCTGAAATTTCTTCTACTTCATCATTTTCGCTCAAAATCAACCACGAAATTTGATGATTTCGACGAAACCAAGTGAGCTGACGCTTGGCATAACGGCGGGTTTCCTGTTGAATCTTTGCAATGCAGTCCGGAAGTGAAGCACGCTCCTCAAAAAAAGGGATCAGTTCTTTATAGCCGATGGCGTTCGCGGCGGTCTGTATCTCGCCCTGTTCGTAGACAGCGCGTGCCTCCTCCACAAGCCCCTGCTCGACCATACGCAGAACGCGGCGGTCGATGCGGTCATAGAGCACCGCACGGTCGGCATAGTCCAGTCCGATCATCACCGCGTCATAGGGGGACGGGTGGGCAGCATTTTCCGCTTTCAGCTCGGAAAAGCGTCTGCCGCTGGACAGACATACCTCCAGCGCGCGTACCACGCGCACCACATTGTTCGGGTGGATACTCTGCGCTGCCTCAGGGTCAAGGGCTGCAAGCTGTGCATGAAGTGCCTCCTTGCCCTCGGACTGTGCCCGTGCGCAGAGGGTTTCGCGCAGCTGCGCGTCATT
>CALGTT010000272.1 GCA_937901485.1 uncultured Ruminococcus sp. | reverse complement strand
AAGAGATAACTGATACCAGGCTCTTTTATTTGTTGTCATTCCTATAATATCCATTGGTGCTCTGAATCTCGATACCATTCTCACGGTAATACCACTCATAGATGAAACAACAATTGCCCTTGCATTTATATCAATCGCCATTCCGCAGGTTGCATGAGAAATCGCGTCGGAAGCATTCTGGATTTTGAATTTATACGTACGGAACTGCTCCTCGTAATTGATGTTGCGTTCCGCCTCTTCTGCGATCTTGGACATCGTCTTGACCGTCAGAACGGGGTGCTTACCCGCTGCGGTTTCACCCGAAAGCATGATCGCGCTCGTGCCGTCATAGATCGCATTGGCAACGTCTGTGATCTCCGCACGCGTCGGACGGGGATTGTTGATCATGGATTCGAGCATCTGTGTTGCTGTGATGACCTGCTTGCCTGCATTGTAGCCCTTCGAGATCAGTTCCTTCTGGATCGCCGGGATCTGCTCAAACGGGATCTCTACGCCCATGTCGCCGCGTGCTACCATGATGCCGTCAGCGACCTCAAGGATCTCATCAATGTTCTGCACGCCCTCCAGATTCTCGATCTTTGCGATGATGCGCACGTTGAACCAGCCGAGGCTCTGTGTGAATTTGCGCAGATAGTTGATATCCGCGGAGGAACGGACAAAGCTTGCCGCGATGAAATCATAGCCCATCTTCGCGCCGAATTCCAGATCGCTCATGTCCGCGTCGCTCAGATACGGCATGGACAGCTGTACACCGGGTACGTTGATGCTCTTGTTGTTGGAAAGAATGCCGCCGTGAATGACGCGGCAGATGATATCGGTCTTGGCGATCTTCTCTACGAGAAGCTCGATCAGACCATCATTGATCAGAATACGAGTGCCGATGGTCACATCCTGCGGGAGCTTTGCAAATGTAATACTGCCCACTTCGTTGGTGCAGGGGACATCCGCTGTGGTCAGCGTGTACAGGTCGCCGTCAAAGATCTCCACGGGCTTGTTGTCCACAAACTTGCGCAGACGTACCTCAGGACCTCTGGTGTCCAGCATGGTCGCGATCGGCAGTCCCAGCTCTGTGCGCAGCTTCACGACTTCATTGAATCGTTTTTCGTGCGTTGCATAGTCACCGTGGGAAAAATTGAATCTTGCGACGTTCATGCCGGCAAGCATCATTTCGCGCAGGATGTTTTCGTCATCCGTTGCAGGTCCGATGGTACATACGATTTTTGTTTTTCTCATCATCAACACTCCGTTTCAGTGTAGCATTTTACAGCGGAAAACCGAAATCCCCGCCATTATATATTGTAGCGGATCAATGTCAAATTTGCAATAGCTAAATTGTTAAATCTATGTCAAATTTTTACACTATTAGTCTGTAAAAACTAAAACTTGATAATGTTACTTAATTTGAATAGAAAACAAGAGCTGCCCCCTCCGCCGCCGTTCGGCGGCACCTCCCCCGCAATGCGGGGGAGGGATATGCGGGTGACTCCCCGCGGGGCGGGGAGATGCTGAACGGAGTAAAGCAGAGGGGACAGGGGCTGTGAGCCTGCGCCCCCGAGTCCCGCTTTTCAAAGCTGTCGCAGACGACGTATAGGAATGAGTATTACACCACCGTCTTATAGATCCGCAGGTCGAATTCCGCGCCGCCCTTTGCGGCATTGCGCACCTGTAAGCTGCCGTTCTGCGAGGTAATGACCTTTCGCGCAAAGGCAAGCCCGATGCCGTAGCCGTTTTTGGCAAATTCCGAGGAACGGTAGAAGCGTTCGAAGATATGGGGCAGATCCTCCTGCCGGATGCCGCTGCCCGTGTCCGTGATGACGATACCCGTGTAGATCGTGTTTTCCTGCGCGGCAATGGTGATGCGTCCGCCCTCCGGTGTGTGCTCCATGCAGTTTTTCAGGAGATTGCTCAGAGCCTCTGTGCAGTACTGCATGTCCCCTGTGAATTCCGGCGTGCCGTCCAGCCGGATGTCCACCTCAATGCCCTTCAGCTCAATGGCGACCGCGATCGGTTCAAGCGCGGCATGGATCAGCTCACGGCAGAAGACCTGCTCCTGCCGGAACTGCACTGCCCCTGCCTCCAGACGGGAGAGATTGAGCAGTGTTTCGATCTGCCACTGCATCCGCGACACCAGACCGTACAATTCCTGCAAATACTCCATGCGCTGTCTGCGTCCAAGCTCCGGCTCACGCATCATGCCGAGGATCAGATTGATGGAGGTCAGCGGTGTGCGCAGCTGATGGGAAATGTCCTCCATCGCTTCCTTAAGATACTCATGCTCCTGATGCAGAGCCGTATTTTGTTCGCGCAGGCGAATGGTCATTTTCTGGATCTCCGAGGTCAGGATGCTCAGCTCCCCCTCCTGAAAGGTGTTGAATGTGATGTGCTCCGCGCCGCGCAGGATCTCGTTGATCTCGTCACAGAGCTTTGTCAGTGACTGTGCACGTCTGCGGTGGAACAGGATCGTGATGCCGAGCAGCGCGAGTGAAAAGCCGAGCAGGAGGAATGCTGCCGGAATGCTCAGGAACAGGCAGCCGATGAAAACAGCAAGCGTCAGCAGCAGATGCAGCAGAAGCTGCACACGGCTCTCCGGACTGCGCATCATTTCTCCACCGCCTTGTAACCCAGACCGCGCAGAGTCTTGATGATGGCAGGGTGCTGGGGATCGTCCTCGATCTTCTCACGCAGACGCTTCATGTAGACGTTGAGGGTGTTGTCAGATACAAATTCACTCGACACCGCCCAAAGCTCTTCGATCAGACGATCACGGGAAAGCAGCTGTTCCTTGTTGCTGAAGAACACGAGGAGCAGTCGGTATTCGAGTGCGGAGAGGTAGATCTCCGCGCCGTTTTTCATGACCACGCCTCGCGCCGGATCAATGCTGACATTCTGGCAGCGCAGGAGGGGGGATGTGACCTGATGGCGGCGCATGACGTTTTTCATGCGTGCGATCAGTTCACGCGGCCGGAAGGGTTTGCCGATGTAATCATCCGCACCGACCTCAAAGCCTGCCACAGTGCAGGCTTCATCCGCGGAGGCAGTCAGGAAGATGACGGGCAGGCTGGATTTCGATTTGATCACAGCACAGATGGAAAAGCCGTTGCCGTCCTGTAAGGACACATCGACAAGTGCGCAGTCGAACTGATTGTTTGCAAATGCCTCCAGACCGTCCGTCTGACCGGCAGTATGCAGGACATCGAAGCCCTCGGACTGCAAAAAACGCACGAGATTTCGTGCAAGCTGGTCATCGTCCTCGATGAGCAGAATTCTGGGCATAGGGCATTGCCTCCTCTCTTGTAATACTTTTTCATTATACCACAGAAAAGCTGCCGATGCAAGCCTTTGAAAAAAACGGAAAAGTGACAAAATTGTAAGACAGCCGTCACTTCAATGTGATTTTCATGTGCTACAATAGAAGCAGAACAACAAACAACAGGAGGAATCATCATGGAATTACTCAGAATCGAACATCTCTGCAAAACCTACGGCAAGGGCGACAATGAAGTGCGCGCTCTTGATGACGTAAGCTTTACCATCCCGAAAGGACAGATGACTGCGGTCATCGGCCCGTCCGGTTCGGGCAAATCCACACTGCTGCACATCCTCGGCGGCGTTGACCGTCCGACCTCCGGCAAGGTCTTTCTGGACGGTCAGGATGTGTACGCGCAGAACAACCACAACCTTGCCATCTTCCGCAGACGGCAGGTGGGACTGATCTACCAGTTCTACAATCTCATCCCCGTGCTCAATGCCGAGGAGAACATCACACTTCCCATGATTATGGACGGCAGAAAGCCCAAGCGTGAGCAGATCGACAGCCTGCTTGACCTGCTTGATCTCAGGGAACGCCGCCATCATCTCCCGTCCCAGCTCTCCGGCGGTCAGCAGCAGCGTGTGTCCATCGGACGTGCCCTGTTCACATCCCCCGGTGTCATTCTCGCCGATGAGCCGACAGGCAACCTTGACAGCAAGAACAGCGTGGAGATCATGAATCTCCTGCGCAAGTCCAACCGCGAATTTCACCAGACCATGATCATCATCACCCATGATGAAAACATCGCGCTCCAGTGTGACCGCATCATCACGCTCACCGACGGCAAAATCATCCGCGACGAGCTGACCGGACAGGCGTAAGGAGGGATAGCATGGGATTTCAGCGATTACTGGCAGGACGGTACATCTTCGCCCAGAAGCGGCACTCCGTCCTCACCATTTGCAGCATCGTTGCCGCGCTCACGCTCATGACAATGCTGTTCACGGGTTTTTCCACCCTTATGAACTGTCTGCGCAATCAGGCATATGAAACCGCCCCCTACCACTGCATGATCCATTCCGTTACCAAGGCAGAAGCCGATGCCATCCGCAAAACCGAGGGCATTGCAAGCTGTACCACGGTGCAGAACAAGATGGAAGGCACACTGCGTGCGGTCATCTTTTTTGACAAGGGCATCAAGTCCGAAATAGAGGTGCTGAACAATGCCTTTGAAAAGGCAGGAATGGACATTACCGCCTATGATCATGAATACTACACGACAAACTATGAACTCATGACCTATGATATGGTCGGTGAGGATGCGTGGTATAGCTTTTCAAGTCTCTTTGCCGCGTTCTATGTCTTTGTGATCTTTCTGGCAATGGTCATGCGCCTGATCATCGACACCGCGTTCGAGATCTCCTCCAAGGAGCGTGAACGGCAGTTCGGCGTGCTCCAGTCCATCGGCGCAACGCCGCGGCAGATCGTGGGCATCATCACCATGGAAGGGTCGCTGCTCTCCATCATCGGCATTCCCATCGGCTTGCTCTGCGGTACGGGGCTTGCCTATCTTGCGTTCAGCATCATCCGCACAAGCGGTCTGCTGAATGCGTTCTTTACCGCGCAGAAAGCGGAGAAGATCATGGAATTCAACGCCTCTCCGCTCATGCTTGCTGCTGCCGCACTGACCGGCTTTTTCTGGGTGTGGCTCTCGGCGTACAGCACGGGAATGCGCATCATCCGCATGTCCCCTATGCAGGCGATCAGCAGCCGGAGCAATACTGTGAAGAAGGTGAAGAAATTCACACTGCTCGGAATGCTGTTCGGCTGGAAGGGCAAACTTGCCGCACGGAATGTGCGCCGCGCTCCCAAGCGTTTCGCCGTGACGGTGGTGTCACTGACGCTCTCGATCGCGTTCTTTGCGTCCTTCTCCTGCGTGATGACGGGCGTGAACGGTTTCTATGAGGAAATGTTCGCCTCCTACGGTTTGTCGCGTGATTTTTTGATGCACGGCGACATTGCGTATGTGGAAAAAGAGTCGTTCCGCAAGTATGCCGATGCACTGGAGGACAGCGGTTATTTTGAGAAGGTTTCCCTTTCTTACGAGGAGGCGGGGCATTATACCGGCGGAGCTTCCGCAGTCATGGACATTACCTACGTTGATGAAAATGCTTACCACGACCAATTTCTCGGCAATCCGCCCATTCCCTACGAGGAATTTGCAGGGCTTGACGGCTATATGCTCCTCCAATATTCGCAGGAAACGGCGGAAGACTTCACCGATCTCAAAGAAAAGATCCTTCCGCTTTACGCGCTCGATTCCTATCCGGCAGAGGTCATCACCTACAAATATGTTTCATTGGAGGAGTACGCTGCTATGACCGAGGAGGAGCGAAAAGGGCTGAGTGAACTGGTGGAATTCGACGAGAAAACCGGCAAGGAGACGATCACGGGCTACTCACGCTTTGGAAAGACTCCGGCGGAATTCAGCATTGCATACAAGGCAGAGATGCCGGAATCCGGTCTGGGCGGCGTATATGAAGCACTGACTCTGATCGCGCCGCTGGAGCGATATGAGACAAATGATCATCAGTACTATGGCAATGTGAACAATCGCTGTGTGCTCAGTGCTGACCTTGCAGAGGGTGCGGATCACCGTGAAGCGGTGCGCTTTCTGAAATCCGTGGATGGGCTGACGATGATGGTTGACATGTACGAGATGAAGCAGCAGTCCAACGCTGTGCTCGCGCTTGTGCGCATTATCGGCGTGTTCATTCTGGCGATGGTGGCAGTGATCGCGGTGGTGAACATGGTCAACATCATCTCCACGGGACTGCTCAACCGCCGTTCGGAGCTTGCCGCAATGCAGTGCGTGGGCATGACCGAGCGTCAGCTTCTGGGCATGTCGGTCGTGGAATGCCTGCAATACGTCCTGACCGCAGGCATTTCCGCAAGCCTGCTCTGTGCGGGAATGATGCTGGTGACGGAATACCTGATGCACTACATCGCCACCGCCGGAATGCCGGCAAGCGAACCGTTCAGGCTGACGATGGACTACGCAGAGCCGATGGGCATTATCTGGCTTTGCACCGTCCTTGCCTTTGCTGTGGCACTTGTGACCACACTGCTCTCCCTGCAGAATATGAAGCAGCAGCCGCTGGTGGATCAGATCCGGAGTGTGGATTAAAATTCCGCCGTCGGGCGGATAGGGCTGCGAGCCGCGCTTGTTATAGATGCCAAATGGGGATGCCGTCAGGCATCCCCATCATTTCAGCTCTGTTCACTTACATAGATCTCCGCCCTGCTCTGGATACGCTTTGCCGCGTCCTCGGCGGTGCAGTCGCCTGCAAAATACATCTCCGCTTCCTCCAGCACGATGTTCAGCACCGTTTCATTGCTCGTCAGTGCCGTATCACAGGAACGGATGTACCTCTCCACCCGATCGCGCTCCTCCTGCGTCATGGGGTAGATCTTCATGCCGTCATCTTCAATATATTCTGCCTCTTTCCCGAATTCATAGACCTTCATCTGCGCATCCAGCTGATTCTCAAACTCCGATTCCATGATGGAATAGCCGCCGGTAAAAATGTCATCATACTCCAGCAGAAGCTGTTCCATCACCTGCCATGCCTCCTGCGGATGTTCACAGGCAGAGGTGATGCACACCTCACTGTTGAAGTCCACCTTGCCGCCCCTGCCGTCCTCGGACGGATAGCCCACATAGGTGAATTCCTCCGCAAGATCCATGTGCCTTGTGTAGGAATAAGCGGATGCCAGCATATTGGAATTCCAGCTCAGTCCCGCCGGACACAGATAGTCCTCGTCATTCTGGTAACGCAGGAACAGGTCATAATGGTATTTCTCAAACTTCGCCATTGCATCCGGATCGTCATAATCCTTCGGCGGTTTTGCTGTTTCTGCGGGATAACGGCTGCAAAATTCCAGAATCTTCACAAATTCCGGCGAATCAAAGCTGCATGTGCCGTTTTCCTCGTCCGTGAAGTCCGTGCCCTCCAGCAGAATTTCCAGCATTTCCGATTTGGAATGCCACTTGTACTGCGCTTCGCCCGCGTCCGCGTACAGCGTGATCATATCCTCCACCGTCCAGTTTTCCTTGTCACACAGCCGCGATTTGACTGCCATCGTGGTGATGGTAAAGCCGTTCGGCAGGGAGTAGAGCGCACCATTTTCCGTTTCCATCGCCGTGAGCACGTTCGGCAGTACATTGTCCCTGCGGATCTGTGCATCCTCTGTCATGAAGTCATAGAGGTCAAGGAACGCGCCGCGCTTGCCGAGCTGCATGATGGCTTCGTGGTTCTCGTACATCAGCACGAGATCGGGCGCGTCACCGCTGATGATGTCGAGCTTGTAGCTGTCAAGGGCATCGTTCGCACCATCCGGATCGCCGTAATACGAGCCGTCAGAATTGCTGTAGACCTTCGTTTCCAGCCGGATGGCATCCTGCGAGCGGTTGAAATCCCGTGCAAAGCCAGAGATCCCCTCATCCGTGGCAAGCACGCCGATGGTGAGCGTGAGCTGTTCGGTCTGCTGGATTTCAGACGCGTACCTGCGCCGGATGTGCTGCATGGGGTTTTCCGAATCCGTATAGTCCCGCGTCAGAAATGAACCGTCAGGAAGTACGGCGATCAGGTAAAGCTTGGGCAGATCGGACGCTTTCCAGTCGATCACCATTTCCTGCGAACCGTCCTCACGGATGCCGTACAATCCGTCTGTCAGCGGCGCAAAGAACAGATAGTCCCCATAGCCGCCGGAGCATGTTCCCACAGAATAAGGCACATCCAGCATACAGATCGACTCACCGGGCTTGCCCGATGCGGTGTCAAACTCGCAGAACAGCGGACGCTCACCATATGCGCCGTCCGATTCATGATAACTGATATTTGTCCAGAAGACGGGCTTTCCGTCACGGTCGGCGATAAACGAGCTGTGGAGAACATCCTCCGGATGTTCCGGCTTGTAAGTCTGCGTCAGTGTGCCGTCCGCATCCACGCGCAGTGCCGTGCCATCATAGAGCAGGAGAAAACAGCAGTCCGCAGTATGGTACAGACTGGAGAATTTGTTGTAGCCGTACTGATCCCGGTAGTCCTCCAGCCCCTCGACCGGTACGGCGTTTTTCAGCGTACCGTCAAAGCCGTAGGTGCAGAGCAGATAGTCGCTCTCCCATCCGGAATTGTATCTGTCCCAGTCGTAATTTTCGTCACCCTCCTGATATTTCTCCATATTGCTGTGATTTTCCATCACGGCAATGCTGTACAGAGCATCCTCCCCGAAGCAGAACACACCGGCGGTGTAGTGGTAGCCGTCATAGGATGCAGGCGTGACGAGCCTGTTTTTTGTGTGGCTTGCAAGGTCGGGCGTGAAGTCAAGCAGGTACACATCCGCGCCAGCCCCGAAGCCCAGACAGCGCACACCGTCCGCAGCCGTCCGGAATTCGTAAAGGCTGCTGATGCCCTCCGGCAGTGAAAAGTTTTCCGATCTTGCAATGTTCGTGAGCGTGTCCTCCGCGACGGGGAGCACGCTCCCGTCATTCTGTGTGGAAAGAATGGTTTCCGTTGTGACCGCCGGATCAGCGGGCATATCACCGGAATGTTTCTGACAGCCGCACAGCAGCATGGAACATGCCGCAGCTGCGGCGAAAATGCGTTTGCAATTCATGTGATTCCTCCTGTTTGCAGCCGCACACAGGGCTGCGTCATATCGTAGCTTGTCACAAGCATCCATTCCTCCGGCACATCCGCAAGCGGATACCAAAGCTCGATCGTACACGATCCGCCCGACGGAACGCGGACGGCATAGGGATAGCCGCCGGATTCGTCCTCTGTGACGATGTGACAGGGCTGCACCGCATCCCATACACCGTTTGCACTGCCGCCTGCCGACATGAAATTGTCCGCTAAGATCATCTGCGGCTGACCGCCGGACATGGTTCCGCTTTCGAGCGTGAGCGTCACAAAGTACAGGTTTTCGGCATCTTCCACAGCTCCGGCGGCATCGACCGTGATCCACAGCCTGCCGGAGTCCGCAAGATTTGCCGCCGCGTAGCGTTCCCCGATGGCATAAACGGGGACTGTGCCGACATGATCGGAGCTTTCGGTCTGATCGGACTGCATCGGAGTCAGTCGGTCAAGCGTGAGCATACCGCCCAGCAAGCCGCCTGCCACAAGCAGAAAGCCTGCCGCCGCCGCCGCATGTCGCAGCCATGCAAAGCGCGGTGCTTCGGTGATTGTCACTGTTTCGGCAGCCGTTGTTTCCGTCAGCTCCGACGCTTTGACGATGCGCTGGAAAATGCGCTCATGCTCCGCATCCGTCAGGGGCGGGAACTGCGCACTGAGTCCGATCGCCGTTTCCTCGTCGAGCGTGTGCAGCAGTGCTTCGATCTCCTTGTTCTGCATCATGTATCCCTCCAGTCCGCAAGCTCTCCGCGCAGGCGTTTCAGCGCACGGCTGCACCGTACCTGCGCGGCGTTGGCAGTCAGCCCGACCATCTTCGCGATGTCCTTCATGCGCCTGCCGTAGTAGTATTTCTGTATCAGAATGGTTGCATCCGGTTCGCCCAGTGCCTCAATGCTGCGCAGGAGCTGTGTTTGCAGCTCACGCCGTTCGAGATCCTCCTGCACATGCTGCACGGACGGTTCCGGTACGCTGCCGATGGGTGCGGTGTTCAGCCGCTGTTTTGTCAGCGTGTGATAATAATTCAGTGCTCTGTTGCGTGCCGCCTGCCCGATGTAGGCTTTCAGGTGCTCCCCCTGAATGCCGTCAATGCGGGCGATGACATCGGAGAACGTTTCCACAAGGCAGTCCTCCGCGTCCTCGCGGCTTCCGCAGGTTCGGAGGATGTGGAAAATGATGGCATAGGCATAGTTTGCGTAGGTGTCATATAACGCGCGGTGTCCCTGCGCAGGGGACTTTGCAATGAGCGCGAGCAGCTCTGCGTCCGTCATGTGCATCCTCCTTTCTGAAAGCTTTCATATAACAAGACAACGGAAATCAGAAAATCTTACAGCATTTTCAAAAATATTGTACCACGCCCACGCAAATAACACAATCCCCCTGTGTGCAAATTTTCCAATGCTTTTTTCAACTGCCTTGTGAAAAATGCCGAAAATGCATGAGAGTATGGTAAAGCGTGAAAAAAGCTTGCGAAATGGGACGAAATATAGTATAATAAGAAAGAACACCCTTCAAGAAAATTCGACAACAGGAGGCATATATGTTACTTGAACTGGCTGCACTTTGCGAGGCATATGAAGCATTTCTTCCGACGCTCCCGTGGTGGGGTTCGGTCATTTATTTCGTCATCCACCTCATCACCGTGCTCGTGTGTTTCGGGCGCGACGGATTCCATCCGTTTGATGAAAGCGGCAAACACGGCAATACCCTCAATTCCATTGTGTGGTTCTGTGTCCTGCTGGCGTTTCCCGTGATCGGCGTGGTGCTCTATTATCTGCTGGGAATTCCGCCCTATGTGAGATGGCGCAAAAAGCATCCCGCTGCAAAATGTCCCTTTGTATTCGTGCCGGATAAAACGCAGTATGTCTCCGCGATCCTTGCGGGCTTCGCCGCGTATCTGATACAGGATCTCCTCTCCAAACAGGTGACGCTCCCCTTTGTGCTTGCCTTTGAGATCCCCATGATCATCTGGGTGCTGTTTGCGGCATATCAGTGCATGACTGCGCGGAGCACCGTTCTGTTCCTCAAACCCATCTACGCCGAGCCGGTCAGCGTATCGGGCGGAACGATCTTTGGAAAGCCCTGCAAGCGTGAATATGCAGAGCCGCCGGAGAATAAGAGATACGCGCGGATGGAGGCGTGTGCGGCAAGAGCCGCATTTGTCAGCGACCGCACGCTTGATTCGCAGGAGATCCCCTACCACATCACAGTGAACAGCATGGATTTCCATTTCATGGGCATGATTGCCGCACCCAACGTGGTATCCGATCTCGATGTGATCGAATCGCGCTATGTCGGACGCGGCGTGACGCGCGTGACCTATCTGGACTGGACGAAGGATCGGGATTCCTGTACCGAACGCCACGCCTACCTGACCGCACAGCCGGTCGGCAGGATCGCAGTCCGCATGGTGCTGCTGCTGTTTGTGATCTTTGTGCTGTTCCTGCCGGCGTTTGCAGAGCTTCACATCGGCATTGTGAACAAGGTACAGGAAATCATCGGAAATTTCATGAGCTGAGGGAGAAAGTATGAGAGTTGGAATTGATCTTGGTACAACGAATACCGTTGTCAGCTACATAGACGAAAACGGCTGCTGGAATCCTGTGGAATTCCTGTTTGCCGGAAGCCGCGACAATCCGTACTTCCTGCCGTCCTGCGTTGCCGTGCGGGATGGCGAGGTGCTGGTCGGACAGCCTGCGGTGGATTACGGAATGGAAAACCCGAACAATGTCCTGCGCAATACCAAGTACTACATGGAGGATTCAGGGCGCGTGTTCACGGTCGGCAATCTCCAGATGACACCGGCGGATGCGGCGACCTATGTCCTCAGTGAGGTCTACCGTGAGCTGCAGCGGCAGTTTCCGGAGGAAAATGGTTTCCATGCCTTTGTAACCGTGCCGGCGCGTTTTGAGCAGAGCGCACGCTATGCGACCAAAAAAGCTCTGCGTGACGCAGGTTTCCAGACGGACGAGGCGAACTGCCTGACGGATGAACCGATCGCGGCAGCGATCGCCTACAGCGCGTCCCTTGACGGCGACAAGCTCGTGCTGGTCGTGGACATCGGCGGCGGCACATTCGACCTTTCGCTCCTGCGCACCTGCATCGTTGGCCATGCCGTCAGCCCCAACCGTCTCCAGCCCGTGATGTGGGGCGGTGAGATGCATCTTGGCGGCAATGATGTGGATGAAATTCTCGTGCGGAAAATGGCGGATGCCTTTTTGCAGGAATCCGGTGTGGATCTCTCCATGCCGCCCGATTCGCTGGCATATACACGCATGGAGGAATCCAGAGCCGCCGCCCATATCCGCAGCCTTGCGTTCCAGATGAAGCAGCAGCTCTACATGGACGGCAGCCGTCAGGCGATCGCGTATGTCAATGAGCTGCTCGACGGCAAAACGCTGGATTATACGATCACAACCGCGGACTATGACGCGGCAATGCATGACCTGACCGCACAGTTCAACCGCTGCATCCATAATGTCTACGTCGGAACGGACTTCAGTATCGGGCAGACCGATCATGTGCTCGTCGTTGGCGGCATGGCGCATGAACGCTGTCTGCTGCGCACGCTCGAAAACATCTTCGGCAAGGCAAAGCTCATCGTTCCCGATGCTGAGACATCCATGATGCTCGTTTCCAAGGGCGCGGCGATCTGCAACAGCGGCAGCCGCGTGCATGTGGACAACCGCGCCTATACGACCATCGGTCTGCTCAAAAAAGAGGGCACGGCAGTTGTGGAGATCATCAAGGAGGGCGATACCATCGAGCCGAACCATGTGTTCCGCCAGATCATCAGCCCCGCAAGAGCCGATGCTACCATGCTGGAGCTGAAGCTCGTGGAATACCGCGGCAAATTCAACCCCTCCGCCTGTACCGTCATTCTGCGTGAGGACATCCCCCTCGTGGGCGGCGCACAGCAGGGGATCTTCCGCAGGCTCCTGCACCGCAAGCCCCTGCCGCCGGAGCTGGAGCTGGAGATCATTTTTACAGAAGACAAGCTGCTCGACATCAAGCTGGTGCAGGCTGACGGAACGGTCAACCGTCTGGATGTCCGGCTGTAAGGAGGCGTGTACATGGAACAGAATCTGATGCAGTGGATGACATCCGCCCGTCCTGATGACGCAGTGATCGTTGATGTGCTTGCCCAGCTGCTGTACGGCGTGCAGCAGGAAGCCTGCGGCGCATTTCTCGATCCTGCCGCGTTTCTTTTGACATTTCCGGAGGACGGCGGCTTTGCAGAGGTCACGCTGCCGCAGCCGGCAGCAGCGTATGACAAGGCATACCGTCCGGTCAAAGAGGTCAGCACACAAGCCGATCATGTGTTTGTGCTCGGACTTCTGCTCGGCACGATGCTGACCGGAACTGCCCCCAATCTTTCGCGTGCCGCCGTGCTTCTGCTGAAGGCACGGGATGAGGAGAGTGTGCCCCTGCAGGATGCCCCCAACTCCTCGCTTGATCCCCTCGTCAGGGGCATGACCGACCTCAATCCGCGCACACGCTTCACCGCACAGCAGGCTCTGGACTGGCTGGCGGCGGCTTGGAAAAGCAGTGTTTTTGTGAGCATCACGGAGCGCGGAACGCTTGCAGAGCTGGAACGCATCGAATTGCCCATGACACGGGGCGTTCTGCACTGGAAGCCGTCACCGGATTATCTCTACGAGGAACAGAATTTCCTGCCGGAGGATACACAGGAGCAGGTGTTCGCCTACCGCGTCAAGCCCGTGGAATACCGCTGCTTTGTCCGCGCCGCACACGAGCCTTCCCCCGAAACCACAGCGATTCCGTTCCGTCAGGGAACAACCTGCATCGGCATTGATTTCGGCACATGGACGACCACCGTTTCCCGCCTGAATGCACAGGGATATACGGAGGATGTGCTGATCGGCGGCAGTGAATGCATCCCCTCCGTGATGGCATACAAGAGCCGCACAGAGCCGGTGTTCGGCAGGGAGGCACTTGCACTTCAGGAAACCCATCCCGAAGCGGTGACAAACTGCTTCAAACGCCGTCTGGAAACCAGAACGCCCTTTATCGTCACCGCGCTGGACGGCGCGCAGGTGCACGGGACGTATTACGATGCCGTGGTGGCATTTCTCAGCCATCTCCGGAAACAGCTTCCGGAGAACGGCACGAGGGAGGAAAGCACCGTGCTGACCGTGCCGGCATGTTATGATGCCGGACAGCGCAGTGCACTGCGGAAAGCCGCGCAGGAAGCCGGCTTTGCACCCCAGATCCTCACTGAACCCGAGGCTGCCGCGCTGTTCTTTACCGTGCGTGAATGCAGCAGCGGCTGGATCATGGTGCTTGACATCGGCGGCGGTACATCCGACCTCTGCCTGCTTGAATGCGCAGAGCGCGGCAGTGCGGAGGAACTGCCGGAATTCCGCAAAAAGACCGTGCAGGGACTCAGCGAGCTGGGCGGTATGGACTTCACCAATGTCCTGTACAATGACATTTTGCAGAACCTGAAGCTCCGCCATGCACTGGACATGTCCGACCTGCGCCGTTCCGGTCTGAATGCGGTGCAGTATGCGGAAAATGAGCGCGAGATCCGTCAGCTTGCCGAACAGCTCAAATGCACGCTTTCGTTCGGCAATGAAGCCGCGGGAACGCTTTCCCTCAACAGCGGAAAGCTCCAGAAATGCAGTATGAATGTCAAATATACAAGGCGCGTCTACGAAAACCTCCTCCAGCCCTCCATGCACCGCATCAGCGAATGTATGCGCCAGCTTCTGGCAAGGGAGAACCTTACAAAGCAGCAGATCAGCCACCTCATCATTACCGGCGGCGGTTCTATGACACCTGCGGTGCGGCGCATGGCAAAGGAATTCTTCACCGGCACAGCCTGCCGGATCTGCTATGCCGACTACAGCACGACCGTTTCCAGAGGCGCGGCAGTCTATGCAGGGCTGATGACGCGCGAGGAAAACAAGCAGCGGATGCTTGCCGAAACGGGCTATGACATCGGCATTATGTGCGCGGATATGATCCATAATGCGCCCATTTTCACAAGCCTCATCCCTGCCGGCACATCCCTTTCGGAGGGCAGTGCACAGGGCAGTACGGAGCTTGCGGTGAATGATTCCGATATGGAGGGCAGTGATGTGATCCTGCGCCTCTACCGCCGTCCGCGCGGCATGGAAAAGGTCATGAGCAGCCTTGATCCCGGCGGCGAACAGATCCGCTGCATCGGCAAAGCATCCCTGCGCCTGCCGGAAGACTATTGCAGGGACACCGATAAGCTCGTGTTCCGGATCTGCGTTGATGCGCAGGAATGCCTGAGCGTGTGCGTGCGCCATCTGCGCGAGCAGGCACGCAATCCTCTGCGGATGCTCCGTCAGGCGTTCCGCAGGGAACAGTCCGCACAGTGGGAGCAGATCGCGGAATATCCCGCGGCTTTCCTTCCTGCGGCACAGACGGAGTGACGGAGATGGAGCTGCAAAGACTCGATACGCCCGAAGGCTTTCTGCGGATCTCGTGGTATCTTGCAGATACCGACTGCCTCGGACCGGACAGACGCTTTGCCCTCTGGGTACAGGGCTGCCGCAAATCCTGCAAGGGCTGTATTGCCGTACCGCTTCAGGATGTCCGCGGCGGTGAGCTTGTGCCCATCCGCACGCTTGCGGAGAGGATCGCGCAGACACAGGGCATCGAAGGGCTGAGCATCAGCGGCGGAGAGCCGTTTTTGCAGGCTTCCGGTCTTGCCGCACTCCTGCACGAGGTCAGAAAACAGCGGCCGGAGCTGGGCGTGATTGTCTATACCGGAATGCTCTACGAGGAGCTTACAGGATCGGATATGCCCGATGTACGGGCATTCCTTGCGGAAATTGATCTGCTGGTGGACGGCGCATATGTGCAGGAGCTGGATGACGGAAAGGCAATGCGCGGCTCATCCAACCAGCGGCTTCTGTTCCTGACCGCGCGGTATGATGCCGGAATGCTGCCACAGAAGCGAAAAAACAGGATCATAATGGAAAGGGGGAGCTTCCGGATGGTCGGGATCCCCTCCAATGGTGCAAGGCTGCTTGCGGATACCCTGCGGCAGCCGGATAAGGAGTAACAGAAATGACACAGGAAATGAAAGCCACACAGCTGTTCTGCCTGTCCAACTGGGAGGTGTACCGCAGCAGCCTGCGGATGCGCCTGCGGGCGGAGTATACGGACGGCACACGGATGCCGCTGGAAAAGGAACTTGATCTTTCGGCAAGTGAGGATGCTGCCGCAGACGGTCTGATCGTCATTCTCCAGCCGGAGAACAGCCTGTTCCTGCTCGGTATCCTGCCGGATGAGGGCATTGCCAGTGTGACACTGGAGCTGGAAAGCGCACTGGGCGCACTGCGGAATCTGAATCTGCAATATGCCTTTGCGGAAGCGGACGAAGCCTTCTCCAACCAGATCCAATTGCAGGATGAGCCGCTTTACGCCGAAAAGCTCGTGTTTACGCCGGATGGCGACAGGATCACGGTGGCATTTTCCACAGCGCAGGCAGAACCGACAGCGCAGTCCGAAGCCGCAGTGCAGACAGCGGAGAGCCGCGATGCAGATGACATTCTCGGCGATATTGCGGCAGATTTGCGGATGCTTGCGTGCTTTTCCGGTGCGTCCGCCGCAAGGGAGGCAGCAAATGCCCTCCGTCAGGTGCAGACAAAGCTTGAATGCGGCACGATCTCCGCAGAAGCGGCAGCGCAGGCAGTCACAGAGCAGGAGCGTGTGCTCGTTTCCTGCATTGACGGCACACAGGGCGATCTGCAATTCTACCGGCAGGAGATCATTTCGGAAACGGATAACAGAAGGGGTTGATGGGCATGGCAGTTTCGGATGCGAGAATTTCACAGATCGAACGCGAAATGGCGGATGCAGAGCGTGAGCTGCGGCGCGTCAAGGCGGCAATGAATGCCGCGCGTGACGAGGTCGCAGAGCAGAACCGCCGGCAGCTTGCGGCTCTGACAGCGCAGACGGAGGAGCGTCTGCGTCAGCGTGACCAGCATGTGCAGAAGCAGTATGAAGCCATGCTGGAGAAGTCTGTTTCGGCGCGTGAGAAGCTTCTGGAGCAGGAGTTCCGCAGCTATCAGGCAAAGTATGAAGACCTTGCAGGGCAGATGCGTGCCGCACTTGCCGAGGAACAGCGGAAAACAGAGGAAGCTCTGCTTGCCCAGAAGAAATTTGAGCAGGCATATTTTGCCCGCAGAGAGCTGGCGCAAAAACGCGCGGAGGAGGTCTGTGCCGTTGCCTTTTCGCAGGTACGCGAGATACTCAGGACTGTGCCGCTGGAATGGTTCACCGCCGGCTGCACCGAACGCTACCGCACCGCACTGCAGAACATGGAGCAGTGGATGAAGGAGGGCTTTTTCGAGAGCGTGATCGCCATCGGAGAGAATCTCCGCCTTTCCATACAGCTCGATGAGCTGCAGGCGGAGGAACGCTGCCGTAAGTGGTTTCACTATTACCAGACGCTCTACGGCGCACTGGATGCGGAGCACCGCCTGCTTTTTGAAACTGCCGTGCGCGTGCCGGAGGAGCTGGGTACATTCCGGAGCGTGGAGCATATTGTGGACAGCACGATGCAGTCCGAACAGCTGGCATTCTGGTCGGACGGCAGCTATCAGAAGCTTCTGGAGGAATACAGCACCAACCGCGCGGAGATGGAACGCTTTCAGGTGGACGGTGCACCGCTTGCCAATGTACAGGCGGCGCGTCAGTTCATGATCGCCCATCCGGAATTGTCCGCGTCCTATTCCGAGATGCAGCTCTACGGCAGTGCGATGAAGACCGCACAGCGCATGGAGCGCACAGAACAGCAGATCCGTCTGATGCACAGCAGGATGCGCTGCTATGATGAACGCCGCCGCCTTGCCAAGGAGCTGACGGGTGCACTGCTGACCGGCGGCTATTCTGCGGCATGGAAACGCCTGTTCAACGACAAGGCATCAACGCTGGGCATCTGTTTCCGAGACAGCATGAATGTGCTGGGAATGGAGATCTATTTCATCCCCGTCCTGCGCCGTGCGGACAACAGCTGGGTGAATACCGTGTCCTGCGCACTGCCGCGTGATGCGGCAGCTCACACACTGGACGAGATCCGCCACATCCTTGCCGAGGTGCTTGTCACACAGGGGATCGGCATTGATTACGGTGAGCTGAACAGCGAACAGGAAGCCGCAGAGCGCGTGCGGATACTGACGACCGACAGCCGGCTGCGCATCAATGGACGGCTTAACTAAGGAGGACTATCATGAGTTACGGTGGAGAAATGGTTGCCGGTGCGATCGCGCTGGCTGTGGCAGTGCCCCTCATTGCGGTTGGCACAATGGCAAGGAGCGCGGTGTCCGTCGGAAGGGCTGCGGCAAAGGCGGCACATGATGCCAGACAGACCGCGCGCGTAAACAGCGCGGAGCGTGAGCTGGGGAAGATGACAGCACAGGCGGAAGCCCTTGAAGCGCAGATGCATACAGAAATGGATGCGGCGATGGAAGAATGCTACGCCGATTATGAGCATACCATGCAGGAGCTTTCGGAAACCTACCGGAAAGAGCCGGATACTGCGGCGTTTGCGGCAGGCTGCCGTGCGGCGCATGAGAAGCTTTGTCAGGATATGCGTGAAAAGCGCAGCGTGCTTGAACGCGAAACGATCGGCGGCATCCAGCGTGAGATGAAAATCCGCCAGCAGACGCTTGCACAGGAACGCAGGGACATGCAGGATTCC